>CAYJUR010000009.1:0-15538 GCA_964373405.1 uncultured Methanosarcinales archaeon
CTAAATTAGTTAATGAAATATTTGAATTAGCAAGATCTAAAGCACCTTCTATCGTTTTTATTGACGAAATTGATGCTCTTGCAGCAGTCAGAGTAGATATAGGAACTTCAGGGGAGAGAGAGGTACAAAGAACTTTTATGCAATTATTGGCGGAGTTAGATGGTTTTAATCCTTTAGATAATGTTAAAATAATTGGTGCAACAAATAGAAAAGATATTTTAGATCCTGCAATAATAAGACCTGGAAGATTGGATAGATTAATTAAAATTGGTGAGCCCGACAAGGAAGGGTTAGCGCAGATATTTAAGATTCATTCAAGAAATATGAAGTTAGACAAATTTAGAACAGATGATATTATAAGGAAAATGGAAGGTATGTCTGGAGCAGAAGTACGAGCAGTATGCACTGAAGCAGGATATTTTGCAATAAGAGAAAAAAGAAAGAAAGTTACAAAAAAAGATTTAATAGGTGCCGTTCAGAAAGTAAAATATGAAGCTTCTACAGAAGGTAAAGATTTTATGAATATGTTTGGTTAGTGTTGTGATTTAATAATAAAAAGCGCTCAGCAGGCAGTATTCCGAACTTGCGTTCTGGTGTTCACCCTCATCATTGCACTTTCAAATTATAACAAACTCTCGAAATTTTAGGTGAAAATGTACCACAAATATTTGTTGATATTAGCTTCAATCTTTTATGTGCTTTTAAAACTTCTGCTATGTATTCTTCCTTTTTATCAGTTTCTGGAAATGCATACAAATGAATTATTGTGCCTTTTTTGGAGACTTTTAGTGCTTCTGGTAAGAAGTCTTTTGCTGTTCTTGGTAAAGGCATAATTATTCTGTCGAATTTGATTCTTTTTTTAACTAATTTAGGAATTTCGATTTTAACATCCCCTTTAATCAATTCAACACTTTTCTGGTTAAAAATTGTTTTATTTGATCGCAAACTTTCAATCGCATATTTATGCCCTTTAGGATTCTTTTCTATCCCATAAATCTTTTTCGCTTCTGAATTTTTTGCAATAACTAAATTAAATGGCGCAATTCCTGAAAACATAACTAATATATTTTCATTTTTCTTAACCTGATTTGCAATCCTTAATCTTTCGTTTCCAGATCTTGGACTGAAATAGACTTCGTCTATATTGTATTTTAAGTTCACTCCAGATTCTCTATGTGTTGCAACTTTGTTTCTTTTTCCTGCTAAATGCGTTGTTTTCTGTATTCTAAATTCTCCCTCGTGTTCTGAAGCCTTTTTTACGATGGTTTTAATATTATTGTGAACTTCTAATATTGCTTTAGCAATCTCTTTTTCTATCTTTTTAACTTCGTCATCAATCTCTAAAATTGCAATATTTCCTATGATGTCGTATGCGTGAGGAACTAATCCTATTTCTGTGTTTGATAATTTTTTGTTTGCTTTAAAATAATCTAATATATTATTTATTTTAACATTAGATTCAAACTTTTTATTTTCGAAAGTTAGTTTTTTAAATTTTTTGTCTTTTTTAATTTCATCTTTTACTGGGATATAAATGAATTCTTTTTCTTTCTTTAATTTATAATTTCTATCAATATAATTAGAAACTTGTTGCTTAATTTTTTCCGTGTCTTTTATTAAGACTTTTATTCCTAAAACCATTCTCCTAGTCCCTTTTGATTTTTTGGTTTTTTTGATAGCTCCATTAAACTATTTTGAACTCTTTCCCTACTAAATCCATGTTTGTTGCACAAAATCTCATAAACCTTATCTTCATTTATGTCTGTCCATTCAAGTTTATAATCTTTATCAATTGGCATATGTTTAATTATGTCAAATACAACTTTCCAACCGTAAGGAAAATTCCATTCTAAATCTTTAAAAATCTTATTAAAATCATTATTTTCCTTGACTAATTTTAAGCCTTTTTTTGGGCCAATTCCTTTAACGCCGCCATTATTAAAATCTGTTCCTACAAGTATTCCTAATACAATTAATTTGTCTTGGTTAATTCTTAGTTTTTTTAAATTTTCAGAAAGATATACAATTTCTGGTTCGACTTTTGTTGCTTCTAAAGTTCCGTATTTTTTTCTTCTACCTTCGATTGACAAATTTTTAATAGTTCTTTCTGAGCCAAACAAAAAGGAGTCTGCATCTTGGCTTACAACAGCATAACAATCTCTATTTTTGACCATATATGTTGCTTGGGCTTCGGCTTCTGATGGTGCTTGAATTACAGGACAACCAAGTGCTCTAATTAATTCTTTAGATTCTTCTATCATTTCTTCATTTAAGTATGAAAATCTTCCTCCGTATTTTTGCATAGCATCTACATCTTCTCTTTCTACGGCTTCTTTGAACAATTTTTGTGCTTCAATCTTTATTTTCTTTCTTTTTTCTAGTTCTTCTTTTTTTAATTCTGGGGGTTTCCCATCAAAGACGAATGCTAATTTTATACCGTATTTCATAAGTTTTGTAGTTCTTGCAAACAAACCTTGTAAATGAGATGTTATTCTTCCTTGAGAGTCCATTAAAGGAGTTCCATCTCTTTGTCTTATAGTAGTTAAAAATTGATATAGAATATTGTGTGAATCTACTGCTAATTTCTTATCTTTAAGTTCTTCTAGAGTAATTGTGTGTGAATCTAACAATTCCTGTATTTTACAGCCCATAACATAGAATTTAAGATTAGGATTTAAATAGGTTTGCTTCCTAAATTTAGATTTAGTTAAGAGTGTGATATAGTTAAAAATCAAAAATTGACTATAAATCTAACTTTCTGTTTTCAGGGCTATGCCAACATTACTTTTTAACTTTAATTTAGAAAGAAAGTAATATTTGCATGAATAATGTAAGTTAGTTAGAAATCAAATTTTAAAATTAAACTATATGTTACTATTCTCATAAATATTATACTTTTATCCAAACCAAATTTTTGAATTCTTTGCCAATCATTTTCTCGGATTTTTTAGATGGAATCCCATTAGAAACAAACAATGTAGGCAAATTCATTTGCAAACCTTTTAAGTATGCTGTAGATAAATCTCCATCAGTTATTTTTGGTTTGTTACAAATCTTACAAAAGTATGTCAGAGTTCCAATAGGGGATGGAATATCTGTAACTAAATCATATTCTTTATTCTTAGAAATAATCTCAATTTCATCCATATTCATTTTTAGAGTCTCAAATTTCTTAAACACTTTTTGGAAATAAATATCTTCGATTTCTTCTGGCTCTAATTTTCGTAATGTGTCTTGTACAGATACAGTTTCAATAGGTTTCTTTTCTTTTTTTATTAATTCGGATTTTAATTCTTCTTTGATTAATTTTCTTATTTTGTCTTTTTCTTCTTCTAACTCTTTTTTTAATTTAGTTCTTATTTCTTTTTCAAATTCTTCTTTTAATATTGAGTCTTGATGTTCATAAACAGAAGGTTTATGTTCTTTTTTAGTATGATGTTTTTCTTTCTCAATTATTTTTTCTTCTTTAACTTCTTCTTTAATTGCGGGACTTAAATTTCCTTTGGCTAATTCTTTAACAAAATCTTGAACTCTTTGAGGAACTTCTTCTCTCACTCTTTCTTTAGGCATATTTTCCAAATCTAGTATATTTTTAATTTGTGCGATTGCTGTTTCGTCTGATAATAAATAATATTTCCAGAAAATTTCCGAATTGTTTACTTTCAAAGGTATTGCGAAATCTTTAATTTCTCTTAGAGCGACTTGCATAAGAGGATCTAATTTAGAATCTCTTAAAACTTTTTTTTCTCGCAAAAGGTCATAAGCTCTTCTATCTTTTTCACTTAAATGTTTGGATAAATTCTCTAATTGTTCTCTTTGTTTAGGTAAGTAATAAACAGGGGAAGTTCCTACTTTAAGGCTGGATATAATTAGTTTTTTACTTTTGACTAGTTCTGATAAATATGCGCCAGCGAATGTTGAATCTATTCTAAGCTCTTTAGATAAATCTGCAGGTACGACGGGTCCTTTCCTTTCTATGAGGGATATAATTTGAGCTTCCATTTTGCAGAAAATCTATGTTGAATATATAAATTTAGGGTCTTATCCATCTAATTTCGTAATAAGTTACATCATTCTCAGCATCAACAATCCCAATAAGCAATCTCTTTTTTGTGGAATTTGCAACTCTATTTTTGGCTGAGAATTCTTGCCAAGTGCAATTTTCTGATTCAGTAACGGCATAAACTAACCATTTTGCGTGATCTTCGCCAGGCTCTATTCCTCTGTCATAAACCCTAAAATCCGCACCAAACTTTAATGCAGTTTTAACTATATATCCTCTATTTCTTAGGTTTTTAAAAACTACATATTTTGTCCAAAAACGTTTATCAACTCTTTGACAAAGTCGTACAAGTTCGTCAAAACTCAATTCTTTTTTTCCTTTATGAGCTGTAACTTTTTTTCTTTCAATTAAATGTAATGCTTCCATAGGATGTAATTGTACTTTTTTATTCTCGATTTGTCCATAATGAAATTTACTATACAAGTCTCTAGCTAAATCAGAGTCTTCACTAACTAAAAGATCTTTGCTGTATTCCACTCTTACGATATCGCTAGTCATAAATATTTTTGTGGATAAGGAGTTTAAAAAGGTTGTGCAAATGAGAGTCGATTTATGAAGCAACAGATTTAAATACTTCTAAACTAATTATTGCATATAATGATGGAGGTAAATAATGAATAATAAACCGCCTGTGATGCAAGGCGAAGAATTAGATGTTAAAATTGAGTCCCTTGGAGGCAAGGGAGATGGAATTGCTAAAGTGAAAGGATTTGTTCTTTTTGTCAAAGGTGTGGAAAAAGGCGAAACTTGTAGAGTGAGAGTGTCAAAAATTCTCGAGAAAGTTGGTTTTGCAGACAAAATCGGCGTAGCGTTGTCCGAACCTAAAATTGACAGAATGCCTGAACCGGAGCCAGAACCACAATTTCAAGATTCTGAAGATTTTGGATCGGATTTAGAGGACTCGGATTAATTGTTTTATTTTTTTTATGTTAAACTGTCTTACACAAACCTTTATAAATTACTTCATAAAAGTAAGATTCATAACCAACTTTATAGGGTCTGAATAGATATCCTATAAAAATTGACTGCTGAGGTAATAAAAAAGCGGTACAGAATGTTTCTGTGTTAAATTTAGGAGGAAAAAATGACAGAAGAAGAAAGTTTTTTGGTACCATCGGATACATATTTTAAAGCTGGAGTTCATATAGGAACAAAGTTTAGAACTAAATATATGGCTGATTACATATACAAAATTAGAGGAGATGGATTATCAATAATGAATGTTTCTCAAATAGACAAAAAGATACGAGAAGCTGTCAAATTTTTGGTTCGATACAATCCTGAAGATATAATTGTTGTGTCTAGAAGAGAAAATGGTTGGAAACCTGTAACATTATTTGGGAGAGCTACAGGGTGTAGAACAATTATTAAAAGATATCAACCAGGAAGATTTACAAATTCTCAATTAGAAACATTTACGGAAGCAAAAGTTCTTATTGTTACAGATGCATGGCCTGACAGAAATGCATTAAAAGATGGAAGATTTTCTGGAATGAAAATTTTAGGAATATGTGATACTAACAATGAAACTTATGAACTAGATTACATAATTCCTGGAAACAACAAAGGAAGGCAATCTTTAGGTTTGATTTATTATTTGATTGCTAGAGAATTTTGCAAGGAAAAAGGACTTCCATTTGAAATTTCTGAAGAAGAATTTGTTGGAGAAGAAGAAGATATTGCTTGATTTTAATTTTTTCTTTAATTTTCAAAGTTTCAGTTCATCCCTAATTTGTTTTTTTAATTAAATATTTACTTTTTTTTCAGATACAGGAAGGTATACTCAAATTTTGACGAAGTCTTCAAGGAATGAAGTTAGGAGGAAATCTGGTTTTTTAACTCTATCGAACTAATTTCACTTGAAAAGGCAACTTTGTCGCCTTAAACTTATCAGTTCTTTTCTTAAAACCTAAAATCGAAAAACCTTTTGTCTTTCCTGTTTTTTCATCTATTCTTTGAAAAATGCCTTCATCTATATCTTTATAATAACCCTTAGTTGCTTTTCCAAAAAACATTTCGAAGTAGTCCCCCTCTTCTTCGTAGTATATTCTAATTTCTTTTTTCATCATCAAAACAACCTAAATCCTTTTGTTTCTTTTGCTTTTTCTATTCCTTTTTCAACAATTTTGAAAATTATTTCTTGTCCTTCTGGTTTTGCTCTATGCTTTCTTATAACCGCTCGTCTTAAACCATCAGGCGTTTTTTGTAATTCTATTAAACATTTAGAGCCGTATTTTAGTAAATCTCCGCCGACCATATTTACTTTATCTTTTTCATCAAAGTCAGCATAAACTTGGTTTGTAACTAATACAGGAATATTGTTTTTTCTTGCGATTTCTGCTAATTGTGCGATTTGTTTCCCTAGTGCTCTATTAACATCATAAACATCTTCTGTTGTTCCGAGTTCTAATCGGTATAACATAGAAATAGTATCAACAATAATTATTCCAACATCTTTGTTTATCATTTGTTTTAATTTGCTTGATGCTTTCATTTGTTCGTCAAAATTTGTGGGCTTCAAAACAAAAATATTTTTCAATATATCTGTATAATTTGGACAAATTTGTTTAAGACGTTCTATACTAAATCCTCCTTCAGTATCTATGTACAAAACTTTTTTATCTTTTGCAATATGAACTGCGCTTAAAAGACATATGTTACTTTTTCCCGAACCTGATGGTCCGTATAAAGTTGTGATTACGTCCGTTTCGAAACCACCCAAAAATTCATCAAATTCTTGAATTCCTGTAGAGACCTTATTCATTTTATGGCTAAAATGGTCTAATTTTAATAAGGCTTTGCTTTTGTTGTCATACATTAAAAAGAAGTACATTTTATCCTCCAAATTTCGAATTTGTATTTTAGGGGGAGATTGTTTCTTGTAAATTTAGATTTAAATTTTTTATGTATTTTTAGAAATACTTTTTTGTAAAAAGCTACTTTCATTATTAGATATTTAATTCCAGCTCCTATCCAATTCAATATTTCGATAATGTGTTGAATGTAAATTCCAAAATATAGTGTTGTGCTCATGTTATTAATAAAGTAGAACTTATTAATAAAACGCGGCAAGAAATTTTTGGAAAGATTCTAATTTGATTGTTAAATCTTCCAATGCGATTGTAAAGATTCTAAAAAAAGAGAGTTTTATTGTAAAGTTTCTAATGAAATTGTAAAGTTTCTAAAGGTTTTAAGAATTGGAAAGATTCTAATTATTTCATAGCTAAATCCCACACAACCCTTATAAATACGTTTGAGTCTATGTATAGAATGAAATTCAAACCTTTGTTGTGGTTCATTTTCATTTTTGTTTTAGGGATAAGGCTATTGTTAATAGCAGGTTATACTACATATGATTATGATGCTTACTTCCATATAAGGCAGATTGAGCAAATTCAAGAAGGTAACTTTTTCCACGATGATTTAAGCTATGGAGAAAGGGATTTGGTATATATGCCTCTTTTTCATATAATTATTGCTGCATTAAGTAAATTTCTGCCTCAGAATTTATTGATTGCAATTATTCCAAATTTGTTTGCATCTTTAATAGTTTTTGTTATTTATTTTCTTGCAAAAAATTTAACACAGGATGAAAATGCAGCATTGTTTAGTGCATTTATTGCAGGTTTTGTTCCCATATTTTTTTATGAAACTCTTACTAGTGTTTCGCCACTTACACTATTTGTTCCTCTTTTGTTTCTTCAAATTTACTATTTCTTAAATTTGTCAAAATCAAATATAGTTTTTTTTGGAATAAACTCATTTATTCTTCCGTTAATTCATCCAGCAGCATTAATTTTAGTTTTTGGATTTGGTATATATGTCATACTTTGTAGAATTGAAGGATTCCAATTTGACAAAAAAAGAACTGAATTAGGATTGTTTTACACATTAATAACTATTTTCATCCTATTTATTTTATTTAAAGACGCCTTTAAAGTTCATGGGTTTGACGTAATTTACAGGAACCTTCCATTTGAAATGGTCAGCAACTTTTTTCAAGCTATAAGTATAGGTGATGCAATTGCTGGAATGGGCATTGTTTCTTTGTTAATTGGAATTTTTATTTGTTATTGGTCTGTATTTAAAGAAACAAAGCAAAATTATTATTTCTTATTATCTTTAGCTTTAGCAACAGGCCTTCTTTTATGGTTTAAATTAATTTCTTTGAATTTAGGTCTGAGCATAATTGGAATATTATTTGTTGTATATTTTGCAATTTTTTATAAATTATTTTTTGACTTTATATCTCAAACAAAATTTGCGCATTATAAATTGATACTTTTTTTTGTATTGTTGATTTTTTTTGTTTTAAGCTCACTCATACCAGCATTTTCATTTAATCAGGAAAGGGCATCTGAAGTTGAAGTTGGTGCAATGAATTGGATATTTTTTAACACTCCAGAAAATGCAACTATTATTGCACCTCTGAAATATGGTCACATGGTAAATTCTCAAGCAATGAGGAAAAATGTGATAGATTCAAATTTTGTTCTAGCAGATTCTGCAGATGAGCGATTTAATAATGTAAAAGAATTTTATTCTACATCTTCGAGTGTAGATGCTGCAAAAATATTGGACAAATATGATGTTAATTATATTTTCGTTGAACAAGATTTGAAATTTGAAATTCTCGGATGCTTAAAATTAGTGTATGATAGTGACGTTAAAATTTATGAATCGAATTGTGTTGTTGAAAGTAGGAGGTTCTATGAATAATAGTAAGTATTTTGTCTGGATGGGTATATTTGCTACAACGATAATCAGATTGATTCCTACAATATTGAGATTTTTGAATAAAAACACTTATTTTTTTGCTGATTATAGTTATTATTTTTTAAACAAATTTGGACTAATTGATTCTTTGTGGATAAAGATTGTAATAATTGTTCTGAGTTTGATATCAGCATATCTTTTTTATAAGATATTGCTAAAGACAACTAATGAAAAATTAGCATTTTACGCTTTTGTATTCCTTTTAATCTCAAGTCCCTTTATTTTTCTAATAAATACTTTTTCATTCCACGTTATTGGATTTTTTCTAATAATTCTTGGATTTTTTTTTATAGTTAATGATAGAAAAATTTATGCGTTTGTTTGTTTTTTAGCAACGCTATTTTTTGGAATTTCATCACTTGCGTGTCTCCTATTTTTATTGTGCTATTCGGTTTCTTTAAATAAAGATAAAATTTTCACTATTATATTTTCAATACTTGTCACATTAAATCTTTGGATTAATCAAATTGAATTTATTCCCAATTCGTGGGGAGCGAATTTCTTTGTGACTGAGTTTGGATCAATTATAGGATTTGGAACATTGTTTATTATAATTGGAATAATCGGATTTGTACTATCTTGGAAATTTAAATTGAAATTTGCATTTGTCTATTTATGTACATTTGTATTTTTATTGCTGTCATTTAAATCTATTTATGCATTGATTTACTTAAATGTGTTTTTAATTGTCTTTTTTGCGTATGCATTTCAAAAATTAGTAGATAGAAAATGGGAACTTACAATTATTAAGAATTTGTTTTTTACGATTTTATTATTTACGTTATTATTTTCTTCTGTAAGTTATGGTATAACTTTATCTAATTCTACGCCTACTTTAGATATGATTGATGCATTAGAAGTACTTAGTGAATATGAAGAAGGCAACATATTATCGCATTATTCTTATAAAAATATAATTAAATATTATTCTGACAAAGATGAGGTTAATTCTGATTTTTTTGTACGTCCTGAAATAGATTATTTATATGGAATAACTAATATAAAAGAGTCCCAAAGGAAATTTAATGAGGCAAATGTTGACTATATTTTTATTACAAACGAAATGAAACACGGGCTTGTATGGAATTATGAAGATGAAGGTGTGTTATATTTATTGCCTAATAAAGACTTTTTTTCTTTGAAATATTCGGCAAATGGATATGAGATTTGGAAGGTGAAGTGATTATGGCAATTACAGATATTATAACTAGAGAATTGTTTTTAGAATACATGTCTTTTTTTAGGGTTATTTTAGATTATATACACATCTTTTTTGATTCAGGTTTTTATGTGTTGTTATATATGATGGCATTTATCACTTTAGGTTTTTTGTTAATGGCAATTATTGTGTGTATTTTTGGGAAAAGATATAAAGAAAAACAATTCATTCCTGAAAAAGCACCCTTTGTGACTATACAAATTCCAACAAAAAATGAGATTATAGCTTTAAGATGTGCTGAAAAATGTTTGAATTTTGATTATCCAAAAAACAAATTTGAAATATTGATAGGGGATGATAGTGATGATAAAAGTGTGTCTAATCAATTAGTTGCATTTGCCAAAAAGCATAGTAATATTTGTATTATTAAAAGAAAGGAAAATGTCGGTTATAAACCTGGAAATTTACAAAACATGCTCCAATATTCGAAAGGAGAAATTTTAGTAATATTTGATTCAGACTATATCCCAGAAAAAGATTTTCTAAAAAGAATTGTAACACCTTTCATTTATGATAAAAGTATATCTGTGGTTCAGTCAAGATGGAATTTTTATAATTATAATCAGAATTTTGTGACTATAATGTCTTCAACAATTGGATATGTTTTTCACCATATAACTCTTTCATTTCTTCAGATTTTTGGAACCACCTCATTATGTGGTTCTGCTGAAGCTGTTAAGAAAAAAGATTTAATTCAATTAGGAGGTTGGAAAGTTGGAAGTTTGACAGAAGACATAGAATATACATTGCGTTTGCAAACTGCTGGTAAAAAAATAGTATACTTAGATAAATTAGAGTGTAATGGTGAAGCGCCTTTTACAGCAAAAGATTTTTTCAAACAACAAATGAGGTGGGCGTATGGTGTTGTTCATTCATATATTATTAATTTTAAATGCTTCTATTTATCCAACAAAATAAGCTTGTGGAGAAAGATGGTTTCTTCTTTACCTGGCATAGGATATTTAATAGCTCCTTTGATTACATTCTTATTTTTTTTTGGAATATTGAGTTTTGTTACTCATACACCAGAAGCTTTTGATATTGCCAAGTTTGCAAAAGAAACGGGATTTAATATTTTAATAACTTCTGGGCTGATTGTTGCGAGCATTATTGCGTTGTTGCGAGCAAAACGAACTAAAACGATTTTAAAGATGATTGTGGCTTCATTTAGTGTTGGAATTGTTGCTATTTATTATGTTGATAAAGGAATTGCTAAATGTTTATTGAACAAACAAATGGGGTGGTTTCTATTAAAAAAAGAAACCGATTATAAAAAATTGGTGTGAATAAAATGGCAAAGGAAAAAAATATTGAAGTCAAAAAAGACAACACGTATGTATGGTTGGCATTTGTTTTACTATTATTCTTTTGGGCGCCGTTTGTTAATGTAGTATTGTTTATTTTATCTATTTATTTTAGCATCAAACAATTGAAGCTGGTTAAATTGGATAATTCAAAATATGGTGCTTATTGGTTTTCTGTGATTATGGTTATTTTTAATGTTATTTGTTTGATTGCGACAGCATTAATATTTTATTTAGTCTTTTATTATGATATTAGGTTTTATTGATTAGAATAAAAATATTGATATGTTATTTTCTCTTTTTTATTAAATCCCCAATTGTTAAAGGACCTGAAGATTTTGTATTCTTTTCCACGGAAGCTTCACTAACAATTTCTACTAATCTGACTCTTAGAATTCTCTCTAATTTTTTTGCAGTATCTAATGATGGAACATAATGCCCAGATTCCATTTTGTGGAGCAACGATTCTTTTTCAGACAAAAGTTTTGCAAAATCGATTTGTTCCATGTTTCTTTTTTTTCTTTCTTGTTTTAGAATTTGTGCGAAATTTGAAACAATCTCTTCATTAGATTCTAAAGGTTTAATTGATGCATATGATGAAGGTTTGTATTTTGATTGTCTTAAATCATTTGTGCTTTTGCCATATTTTGAACAATTTTGACAAACATTCATCCTAACTTTTTCTATAATAGTGAGCTTTAATTCATCATTTCTACCACACATTTCGCAATTCATACTGTCGATGATTTGTTTTTGGTTTATATAGTTTGCTCTGTGAACTCGATAACTTCAATCCAACTTAAAGCCTTAGACAAGTTTATAAACAACTTTCTATTAATAATTTGTATGAGGATAAATCGCCACGCTTCGAATTTAATAAAAATCGCATAAAAAACGAGTATCATAAAAAAAGTCATAACAATTTTATGCTTCGCTTGGTGGCGATTCATGTGAATATGGCAAAAGAATCATTTATACTTGTATCTTTGGAAGACGAAAAGACAAAGAAATTAAGTCAAAGTATAACTAACGAAACGTGTAGAAAAATATTAAACTATCTTTCAGAAAAGGAAGATACAACTGAATCTCAAATCTCTCAAGATTTAGCTATTCCTATGCCTACTGTGAATTATAACATGAAACTTCTTGTAGAAAATGGTTTAGTAGAAATTAATGAATTTCATTATAGTAGAAAAGGGAGGGAAGTAGATCATTTTTCTTTGGCGAATAAAATGATTATAATTGCTCCAAGAAAGGATGAGAAACTATTATCGAGATTAAAAAAATTATTACCTGTTGTTGCAATTATTGGTATTATTGGTTATGGTATAAATTTCTTTTCAAAACCTTTGCAAGTTATTACAAATATAATTCCTAATGAAGCGATGGCTAAAACTGCGGGTGTTGCTGTTCAAGAAAGTTCGAGAATGATGGCGAAAAATTTTGCAGATACTGCTCTAAATGAAGTTGCAATAGATAGTGCGGATACAAGCATTAAAATGATGGCTCAAGAGGCACCTAAATTAGCTATGGATCAAGTAAGTAATATCTCAAATAATGTTTCAAATACAGTAGCACAAACAATTCATGTTCCTTTATTAAATCAAACTGCTGTATGGTGGTTTTTGATAGGTGCGGTTGTTACTATATTGTTGGTGTGGCTGTTTTATTATTTGTTGAATAGAAAATGATTATTGATTGATAAGCTTTTTAAGATGTTTTCTTTTTTGTGACTGTATGACTAATGCAGGAGTAATAGGTCTTGGATATGTTGGTCTTCCGACAGCTGGTGCCTTAGCCAATGTGGGTCATAGTATTATGGCAGCAGACTCAAATGCTGAAAAAATTGCAGTACTTAATTCTGGAAAAGTTCCAATTTATGAACCTGGACTTGAGGGATTACTGGCTGAAAATAGGGAAAGAATTATTTATACTACTTCAACTGCAGAGGTTGTTGATTTTGCAGATGTCATCTTTGTGTCAGTTCCAACACCTCAACGTGAGAATGGTGAAACAGATTTATCCTTTGTTGAAAGTGTTGCAAGAGATATTGCATCTAATATAAAAGACAAATTCAAAATCATTGTTGAGAAAAGTACGGTTCCTGTAGATACGGGAAATAGAATTGAAAGAGTAATGGAAAAAATAGTAAATAGAGATTTATTTGAAGTGGTTTCAAATCCGGAATATTTACAAGAAGGATTGGCAATTAGAGATGTTCTTAAACCAGATAGGATTTCTATAGGCATAAAAAGCGGCAAAAATTATTTGAGTGTAAGAAAAGTGTTAGAAAATCTTTATTCTAAATTTGATTGCCCAAAAGTTTTTTCGAGAAGAGGTTCTGCGGAATTAGCTAAACATGCTGCAAATGGGATGTTGATGCAGAGAATATCATGGATAAACACTATTGCTTTATTATGTGCAGAAACTGAAGATGCAGATATTTCTGAAGTGGTAGAACATATTTCTTATGATCCGCGTATAGGTCCTCATTTTTTAAAAGCAGGAATAGGTTTTGGAGGTTCTTGTTTTGGAAAAGATGGAAAATCTCTTTTAGCCGTTGCTAATAAATATGGAATTCCGTTTAAAATGTTAGAAGATGCGCTTGAGATTAATTATAAGTTAAGAGAAATGGTTGTTCAAGATTTTAAAGATAATTATTCAGGATCTGTTGAAGGAAAAACAATAGGAATTCTTGGTTTATCTTTTAAGCCAAATACTGATGATATAAGAGAGGCTCCTGCAATTGATATAGCACAAAAATTAATGGATGCGGGAGCAAGAGTTCAAGCATATGATCCAAAAGCAATGGAAAATGCTAAAAGAGAATTGTCTGTTTATGGAGATAGGTTTAAAGTTTTTTCAAATCCTTGTGTTGCAATGGGTGGTGTTCAAGGGATTTTATTAGCGACGGAATGGGACGAATTTAGACATAGTAATTTGAGTTATGAGGTGATTTTTAATGATTATGCTGCTCTTAATGGCGCAACTTTCTTCTATGATGGAAGGAATTTATTAGATCCCCAACAAATGGTTGATATAGGATATAATTATGTTTCTATAGGAAGACCGACACCAACAAAGTCTTTAAAAATAGTAGATGCATCCGTAGAATTATGAAAGTCATTTTAATTACAGGGACTCCTTGTACGGGGAAAACTTCGTATGCAAAAAAGTTTTGCAAAGCAAAAAAATATTATTATTTTGATCTTCATTCTTTTATTAAATCCCACAAACTTCATTCTGGGTTTGATAAAAAATATGGGTCTTTTATTGTGAATATTGAAGATTTTGTGAATTCCATTGAGAGGCACATTAAAAATATGAACAAATCTAGCAAATTTAAATCTAAATTTAAAGGAATTGTTGTTGATTCACATTTATCGCATTATATTAATCCAAAAATGACGGATTTATGTGTTGTAATGAAGTGTGATTTAAGCAAATTGAAAAAAAGATTGTTAAAAAGAAATTACTCTAAAGCTAAAATTGAAGAAAATATGGAAGCTGAAATATTTGATATTTGTTTGTTTGAAGCGAAGGATATTGGGCATAGGGTAAGGATTGTTTGTTCTGATTAAAAATCTTGAATTCGCATTAAATTTATAAACCTCAAGCATAGAATAAATATTATGGGTGATAGTAGAAGGGGTTTGTACCTCGTTGGATTATTGGCGTTGTTTTTTGTATTTGTAATTTATACTAATAATTCTGGATTTTCTGGAACTACTGGAAATGCTATATCTATTAATTCTGTTTCAAATAATGGCGGAGAAAGCATAAAAAACTTTGTTTTCATTTTGTTGGCAGCAGCTTTAGCTTTTACATTATTGATGACTAAAGGGAATGTTGAAGAAAATTCTGAATTAGTAAGTTCTGAGTCAAGCAATTACATGTCAAATGTAGATGATTTGTTTAGGCAAGCAACGGAAGCATATTCAAGATATGATTATTCTGAGATGGAAAAAGCTATGGCTAAAATCAATTCTGTATATCAAAATCTTGATGAGAATGAAAGAGAAAGTGTTTATGAGAGAGTTTTAGTGTTCTATGATAGGATAAGGAAGTAAAATTTAATTTTCGATTTATTATTTTTTTAATGTTAAAAATAAGCTTTCCATCTAAATTATTTTTTCGATACATATTATAATTTACTTTCACAATAATTCAAGTTAT
>CAYJUR010000010.1:0-14567 GCA_964373405.1 uncultured Methanosarcinales archaeon
AAAATAATAATATCAAATCGTTTGCCTACAATTAAAAAATTAGCTTGCTTAGTTAAAAATAAATTTCCTAACGCAGAAATAATTCAAGAAATAAATCCTTCCTTAAATAATCCTTCAAAAATATCTATTTTACTTCAAATCACTCCAACTCAAAATTCGGGTCAATTAATTGGGCAAGCAATAGAGGAATATTATGCAGCGAATTACTAAAAATAAAAAATCCCAAATAGGATTTGATATGGCTATGAATTTCTTCAGAATAGTTATGGTTCTAGCAGTCTTTTACGTAGTGTTTATTGCAATGAAACAGCAAGTAACTTCATCAACAGATGTAAGACCCTTAGAAGAATTTGCATATTATAAAAACATACGTAACATATTAACTCAATCAGATTCAAATACAAATCAGAACAATATGAATATTATAAGTAATTTCGATTCTGCAATAATTGATGCGAATTTGAAGTTTTCTCAAAACTATAAAGGAGAGCAACCATCGGCAAAAATAACATTGACTAGAAAAAATGTGGAGTGTATAAAAAAAGAAACAGAGAAAAGCAAAAGTTGTCCAGAGACTTTAAATAAAGTTGCTTATTGGAATAAAGAATGGTATGATAGATTAAATGAAATAAGGTCTTTCAAAGGCTCTGCTCCATATTCTTTATCTGAAGAGGGGCATAAAATTACGAATGTTTATGAAGTTGTAAATGGAAAATTAGTTGAATCCACTTTGTATATAGATGTGTTAATTCCGAGTTAATTAAATTGATGATAGATAATGTACAAATAAAATGAAAAAATGGTTTAAAACAAATAAAACTGCGGCAGTAGATCAAATATTTGCAACTATTTTATTCATAGTAGCATTTGCTATAATTGTAGTAGGTTTTTTACATTTTGGTAATTTAGGGAATCCAATTCAACAAGATATTACTGCTTTACACATAAAATTAGATGATGAAGAAAATTTTGCTAATTTGATGCAATCATATACGGACTATACTAATTCACAAACAATGACTGATTTATTAGTTGAATCCATCACAACAAATGAATATTCTAAATTCGACACTGTTATGAGTACAAAAATGCAGAGAGATTTTTCTGAAAATTATTGGAGATGGGTAATTTATACTTCGGAGCTTGGAGAAAAATTAGAGCGTGGAAGATCTGAAATAATTTACGAGTATGAACGTCCAAATTATTCAAAACTCCCATCAGAATCTTGGAGTAGTGCAATGCAAATTCCGTTTATAAAAAATAGCAAACAATATTACATTGCATTTTGGATTGCCGAAGGGTTTAAAGAGGAACAAAACATATGAAAGAAATGAAGTTGTTTTCAAACAAAAAAGGATTTAGTTTCCTATTTCAAATTTTATTAATCATAGTTATGATTATTTTGTTACTTGCAGTTACAATTATTGTTTCAAACAAAATCCCAAAATTCCAAAAACAAATTGGTGAAAATCAAGAGAATCTAGCAAAATTATATCTTAAAGGAGATAAAATTCACAATTATTTGAAATCATCAATTGATTCAGTCAAAAACGAAGCTTTGTTTGAATTTGAGGAATCTGGTCATTTTGCTGAATGTGGAAAAAAAGAAAACTATGCGTTATGGAAAACAAAAGATAAAAATTGTTATCCTACAAAAATATCTGTAAGAAACGGATTAGCAAAATCTTTACTTCCTAAATTAAATCCTTTAATTCAATCTTTCAATTTTTATGACACTAAATTACAATCTTACACTACTGGGGATATCGCCATTGAAAATAATAAGATAATTGGTTATCCTTTTGATTTCTTAGTTTTGAGCAAAGAACCTTTTTATTCAATTCCTCAATCGTTTTCAACAGAAATTATTGGTCTAATAGATATTAACAAAGATTATGGTCCATTGGCAGTCATTAAACTAACAATTCCAAAATATATTCCTTTAGTTTATGATTTCAATTACGACATAATAAAAGATGATATGACAATAGTTGAAAACAAATGTAATACTGAAGAAAATGTTTTAGGGTCTAAAGATTTAGAAATTTGTGCATTAAAAACAACAGGCAATATTAATTCGGCAAAACGTAAAATGGAAAAACCTCAATTTTTATATCAACTAAGTTGTGATGTTCATGATAACCCTATTGAAGCAAAATTGTATAATCTTGTAGAAAAATTTAACGAATGTAGAAATTCGTACGATAATTATTGTAAATGCAATATAATTGATGAGGATATGGAAGGCATAACTATATCTGGCAAAACCATGTCTATTGAAGGAGTTGTTGATGGAGTTAAGAAAAGGTATAGCTATCAACTTGAAGAAGATTTTCCACCATACACTCTAGGTAAGGAAATTGTGAAAATTGATCAAATAAAAGCGTTCGATAAAACCAATCCAACAATCACAAACATTCATTCTTTGTGTCGACCTAATGATAGAGTATTAAAAATATGTGCTTCAAAAGATTTCAAAGTGCCAATTAAAGATATAGAAAATAGTAAAGTTACTCAAAAGAAAGTTAAGACAAAATTTGCAGTTGAAATTGATGATGACGCAAAACCCAAACCCGTTGAAAATATGGTTGTTGATAAAGATACAAATCACATTTCTTTTAGTCCTTCAAAATCAGGCGATGTTAAAGAATATAAAATTGTCTTTATGAATAAAGACATAGAAAATCCGGATTGGACAAAAGCTACAGAATATAAAGAAAGAATTTTAAGAGAACAAAATTTAGATTATGTATTCAACATACTAATAGATCCTGAATACGATTTAACACAACTTCTTGTAAAAGTTGTCCCAATAGATTTTGAAGGAAATGATTAAGATTTGAGCACAAAACTGACCGTAAAGTATATATATTCGACTTAAATTAGGCATAACGGGGGAAAATGATAAATATACCTGTAAATACAATTAAAGAGAAAATTATGGCTTCTTCAGGTCTTACTAGTGATCAAGTTAATTCTAAAATTCTCACAAAAATGGAAGAACTTTCTGGCCTTATTTCTGAGGCAGGAGCTGCTCATATTATAGCTAATGAATTCGGAGTCAAATTATTTGAGAGTAATGGAGCATTAAAAATTAAAGACATTCAACCAGGAATGAAAAATGTTGAAACTGCTGGAAAAGTGATTCAAAAATATGAAATTAGAGAATTCAATACTGGATCTAGACAAGGTAAAGTTGGGAATTTTCTAATAAATGATGGGACAGGAAGTATAAGAATAACTATGTGGAACGATTTGACAGACAAAATGAGGAATTTTAAAGAAGGAGATATAATAAAAGTAAAAAATACATATGTGAGAGAAAATCAAAGAGGCTACAAAGAATTACATTTGAATGATAATTCTACGATTATTGTAAATCCGCCAGATGTGAAAATTGAAGATGCAAAACCATTAGAAAAAAAGAAAATAAATGAAATCTCTGAATTAGATCAAAACATAGATTTAGAAGCTCATATAATAGATCTTTATTCTCCAAACTTTTTTGAAGTTTGCCCAGAATGTAATAAAAGAGCTAGACTAAGAGAAGATGTTTTTATATGTGAAAAACACGGACAAGTGACTCCATCAATTTCTCATGTTATTAATATTTTATTGGATGATGGTTCTGGAAATATTAAATGTGCTTTGTTTAGAAACGCGGCTGAACAATTGCTACCAAATATTTCAGAATTTAATGGTAATCGTTCTTTGTTTGAGATGGAAAAAGCGAATTTGATGGGTTCTAGAGTTAAAATTTCAGCAAGAGTTGTTAAAAATACTATGAGCCAGAATATTGAATTGATTGGGAATACGATAAAGAGAGAGACCGCTCAAAACTTTCAATCAACACCTTCTTTAGAAAAAGAAGAAAAGTCTGTTATTGAAGAGGAGATTTAGCACAAAATTAATTAGAATTCTTCCAAAACCATAAAATTTCCACATAATCTTTCTAACAAAATTAGAAACATTCCAATAATAAATCACTCCTTTTTATACTAATTCTAATGAACTCCGTAAGTATTCCAATCAAATTAGAATCATTCTAAAAATTCAATAATAGCTAATATTAATAAGCTCTACTTTGTTAAATTAAGGTCAAAAAGAGCACTCCCCCACTGGACACCCACGCGGGCAGGGTTTTTAAACAACCAGTATAACATAAATATTAATATATGAGGTGAATAATATGAGTAAAAAGGCATTATTGATAGAAGAAGTGAATGAAATGAGTGAAATGAATAATGTGATGGAAGATAGTCTGGAAGGAAATGAGGGCTTAATTGTAGAGAAAAAGGTCCCCATGCTTTCAGATTTACCGGGCGTAGGTCCAGCCACAATGGAAAAGTTGGCTGCGTCAGGTTTTACAGACTTAGTAAGTGTAGCGGTAGCTTCCATTGGAAAAATAACTGAAGCAACAGGTATGACGGATGTAGCAGCTAGAAAATTAGTTCAGTCAGCAAGAGCTTCCGTAGATATGGGCTTTGCATCTGGAGATGAATTATTGAAAAGAAGAGAAAGAGTTCTAAAAATTAAAATCCCTTCGGAAGAAATCAACAAACTTCTTGATGGCGGTTTTGAAACTGGTTGTATTGTAGAAGTTTTCGGGCAATACGGTTCGTCAAAAACACAAATAGCTCATCAATTAACAGTTTCTGTACAAAAACAATTCCCTGGTTCAGAAGCAGTTTATATTGATACTGAAAATACATTTAGACCCGAGAGAATTAAACAAATGTGTGAGGGTCTAGGAATGGATTCAACTGAAGTATTAAAAAATATTAAAGTAGCAAGAGCATATAACTCAGACCATCAAATGCTTTTGGCAGAAATGATTGAAGATTTAATTAAAAAAGGAACAAATGTTAGATTAGTTGTTGTTGATTCACTAACTGCATTATTTAGAGCAGAATATGTAGGTCGTGGAACACTAGCAGACAGACAGCAAAAACTCAACAGACATATGAGAACTCTTTCAAAGATTGCAGATTTGCATAATGTATCTATTTTAGTTACTAATCAAGTTATGGCAAAACCAGATCAATTCTTTGGAGATCCGACAGAAGCTATTGGTGGTCATATTGTAGGTCATAACTCCACATTCAGAAT
Organism: uncultured Methanosarcinales archaeon; assembly: GCA_964373405.1. Lineage (GTDB taxonomy): Archaea > Nanobdellota > Nanobdellia > Woesearchaeales > WJKV01 > CAYJUR01. The sequence continues at coordinate 5,110 of CAYJUR010000010.1, forward strand.
ATATGTAAGAAAAGGCAAGAAAGGAACAAGAGTTGCTAAATTAATAGACGCTCCAAATTTGCCAGACAACGAAGTCACATTCCAAATCACAGAACAAGGCGTGAGGGATGTTTAAGTATTAATTATTTTTTTCTTTTATTTTATAAATCAAAATTAGATTTCATTTTAGATGAATTTATTCATGCAATCCTAAATGAAATCCCTACTTAAGTAATGAATAAAGTTATTTTTGTATTGAAGAATGCATTTATGCAAAGGTTCAAGTTTTAAATTTTCTAATTAGTTGATTAAAATATTTTTTAAAACTCTTTTTTCATATGCTTTGTTACCTTCCTTTCTCATTTCACGTATTGCATTTTCCATTTTGTTTCCCGTCTCTTTACTGATGCATCCAAAAAACTCTCTGAGTGGTTTTCTTCCAGAGACTCTCAATATAGTTTCACTAAAACTCTCTCTTTCCTTTTTCATTGACTTCAAAGTATTATACGCCTTTACAGTCACAGTTATCGTTTTTGTTGCCATATCTATGTTTATGTATGTTTATATTTTAACGTTTCTATGTTTAGATTGTAAACATGCGTTCTTGTTTTTAGTCACGACACCTTTAAATGCAACTTCGAAATAATGTTCTTAAAATGGGATTAAAAGACTTACTAGAACAAATAGCTGCTGGAGAAAGCAGACAATTAGAACCTCCTGGACAATTGTCCCAAATAGTTATCCCAAATGAAGCGCAAATTAGGGCTGCAGTTTTAGAAGAACTTGTTGCTCTAAGACAAAGTCTTTCTGATGAAGAAGAACAGTTTAATGCTCAAAAAGCAAAAGCACTTGCTAAATTCTTAAGAGCCGAATCTATTGTTGACGAAAATCTTGATCTAGCATTAGAGGTGTTGGGGTTTAAACAACCAAAAGAATTTGTTTTCATTGGTTCCGACGTTCCTTATGCAAAAGGTATGGATGATTTAAGAGTATCAATCGAAGGATTAAAATCAGAAAAAAGTCCTCGAGTTTCTTTACATCCTTTGTTTAAAGTCAGAGGAAGAATGGTTCCACGACCTCTAACAACACAAGAAAACGTCTATTATATGTTAGAAAGGTGGAATACATATGATGCTGATACTTCTGAGGAAGAAAGAGCAAGACTATTTACTGAATCTTGGAAAGATAGTTGTGATGGAGTAGCAAATAAAGCTAAATCAACTAAATTTAAAATTATTCCAGAATGTTCACAATTAATTGCATTACCTAAAGATTTTAATCAACCTTTCGTATCTGTTAATTATACTGAAGATTTCAAGGGGTACGATGAATTAGATAGTTCCGTTGGCAAATTTAACTGCGATTTAACAAGACAAGAGTTTGGTGAAAATGAAGGTTGGAGATATTTGATTCCTGACAAAGATATTAGAAACGAGTTTGGAGATCTTGTATTTTATTTTTTGAATAAATTCAGAAATAAATTCAGAAATGAAATAACTGTCGGTGCAGGATTTTATGCTAGACAAAATACAAAGAAAGACGAACTTCGAGCGGCTTTTGTTCATCTTCTTGGTGTTGGCTTTGATGCGAATGCTAGAGACGATCTTAATAACAACTCGTCATTTCTTCGTGTGGCTCGCGCGCCGAAAAATTCTCCATAAATTATTTTCCTTTCAAAACCAAAAACACATTAGACAGAAAGCTGGTTTTGAAAATTTACGCATTTAGTTATCAGAATCTACTTTCATAATTTCCAACCCAAACCATTATAAATCCCTCTTCTTAACAATTCAATATGGAAGTCACAGTACTAGGGACATCTTCAGGAGTTCCAACAAAAGATAGAAACCAATCAGCATTTATAGTGTCAACTAAAAATTATGATATATTGATGGATTGTGGAGAAGGAACACAAAGACAAATTAAAATTAAAGGTTTGAGTCCGTGCAGAATTAAAAAAATCTTAATCACACATTGGCATGGCGACCATTCTTTAGGTCTTTTAGGATTACTACAATCTTTAGCATTTTTGAGCGAAACTATTCCTAGAATTGAAATATATGGTCCAAAACACACTAAAAAAAGACTTACGACTTTGATGGATGCATTTGTTTTTCAAGGTCAGTTAGATTTGAAAATCAAAGATTGTGATTCTGGAATGATTTTTGAAGATACTGAATTAGAAATACATTGTCTTACTCTAGATCATTCCACAGATTGTATAGGATTTTCAATAATTGAAAAGGAGAAAAGGAAATTGAAAATGTCAGAAATGACTAAATTAAAAATTCCAGAAGGTCCATTATATACTAAATTTACACAAGGCAAATCTGTAACTTTCAAAGGCAAAAAGATTAATGCAAAAGATGTAACTTATATGGAGAAAGGCAAAAAGTTAACTTATGTTACAGACACAGTTTTATGTAATAATGCAATAAAGCTAGCAAAAAATTCAGATTTATTAATATGCGAAGCAACGTATGATCAAAGTTTGTTAGAGAAAGCAAAAAAGCACAGTCATATGACTACTCAAGAAGCGGCACAAATTGCATCAGAAGCAAAAGTTAAACAATTAGTGTTAACACATTTTTCTCCTAGATATACAGATTTAAAACCTCTAGAAGAAGAAGCAAGAGAGATTTTTCCAGAAACAAAATGCGCGTTTGATTTTATGAAGATAAGAGTTTAAGCTAAAAATCTACTTCACCTCAACCCTTTCTCCATCTTTCATAACAAAAACATTTTTACCTAATTTATATCCTAAATCTTTTGCCAACCCGGCCAAAGCCATTTTCATATCAAATCCTCCATGTGTAGGAACAATATTCTCTGGCTTTATCATATTTAATAAATCTCTTAAATCTTCTTTTGCACCATGTCCAGAAACGTGAATGCCTTTAAACATTCTACATCCTTTTTCCATTATTTTTTTATCCATAATTTCTCGATTTTTCAGATTTATCTCAGACGGAATTACGTTACACGAAAATATAACAATATCATTTTTATCTAATTTGTAATCAAATTTGTCATTTACTAATTGATCCATAATAGAACTAGGCTCACCTTGATGTCCTGTACAAATTAATACATATTTGTTTTTCTCTTTGTGAATTTTTTTAAGAACTTTTTTAACCTGATTTTTAAATTTAGTAATTTCAGAATCTTTTGAAAAATTTATTATGTTAACTTTTTCCCCAGCTTCAATGTATTTACTCAAACTCCGCCCAAGAAAAACCGGTTTTCTTCCAATTTCTTTGGCAAATTTGTAAATAGAATCCAATCTTGCTAAATGAGAAGAAAATGTTGTAACAACCATTCCATGTCCTTTTGATGAAATTCCTACTATAATATCTTTAAGCATTTGTTTAGCTACGGATTCTGATGGCATTTTTATTGAGTCTTGTGAATATAGAGAATCTACAATAAGTAATTTAACTTTTCCTAATTTTTCGAAACGAACAAATTCAGTTTTCTTCCCTAAAGTTGGGTACATATCAAACTTAAAATCATTTGCATAAACAACAACCCCGTGTTTTGTGTGAATCGCAGCAAGAACTGTTTGCGGTGTTGAATGTGTTACATTAATAAATTCTAATTCTAAATTTTCCGAGATTTTAAATTTTTGGTTCGCGGCAATTTTTTTTAAATCATTTGTCATAACAATTCCATTATCTTTAGCAATTGCATTTAAAACTTCAATAGTAAATGGAGTTCCTATTACAGGACAATTGTATCTTGATGCTAAATAAGGAATTGCTCCTAGGTGATCTAAATGCGCGTGAGTTGTTACTATCGCTTTAACATTCCCTCTCCAATCTTCAATAGAAGAATCATCTGGAATCGCATCAGCAGTTTTCAATATTTTTGTAGAAATATAATTTTCGTCTTCCTCACTTTGACATTTAATATAATTATCTAAATGCAAACCCATATCAAAAATAATTATTTCTTCATCTATTTTTACCGCAGTCATATTTTTGCCTACAAAATCATATCCTCCAACTGCAGTAACTTCTATTTTTGCCATATATATTTCTTTCCCTAACAGAACCTAATATCTATTTCAATATGGGATGTTTATAAAGGTTTGTTGGATAACTAGGAAAAGCCCCTACCGAGATTCGAACTCGGAATCTTTCGCTTACGAAGCGAACGCTTTGAACCGTTTAGCCATAGGGGCAATAATAATTCACAACTTCGTCAATATCTCTTCATTAGAATTTGCTTGCTGGCAATTCTTACAAACAATATGTTTTTTACCTTTAGAATCTTTAACATACGTTCCTATAATCTTCCCCAAAAAAGTCTTTTGAACTTCCGCTTTACATATTTCGCATTTCATAGTCTGTTTATTTTCACATTTGTATATAAAACTTATCTAAACTCATAAACCTTCCCAGCAATCATTTTCATTTTCTTCTTATCGTTCGTATCTCTAAAAAATATCTCACCATGTTTTTGAATCAAACATTCCACTCCATCAATATCGCAAATCATAACAATAGGCGACTCAACTATTACTTTAACTTTCTTCTTTAATTTGTTTAAATCTATTTTCATTTCAACAAGAGGTCTCGAATAATATTGATTTTTAGTATCGCACATTCTTATCTCATAAATATTACCATCTATTCTAGCTTTAAAATTCAACAATTCATATTTCCCTTGACAGACTTTACATTTATCATTTCTTTCAACCTTAATAGTTTCAAATTTTCTGTTCCATAAATCAACAATTAACAATTTATTACTATCAACATCATATTTTCCACTTAATATCTTAAAAGCTTCCATTACTTCCAAAGATGCAACAATATTCGAAGCAGGAGAAATTATCCCAAAATTATTACATGTAGCATAAGGTTTAATATTTTGAAATATGCAATTAAAGCAAGCATTATTTAAAGTACTAAACACAGAACCTTGTGAACCAGCCACAGCCCCGTATATCCAAGGTATCTTCTTCTTTTTGAAATACTCGTTTATTAAAAATCGTGTTTCAAAATTATCTGTACAATCGATTACTAAGTCCGAGTCCAACAAATTTAGATTTGTTCTTCCTAAATTTTCACAATGAGACTCTATTTTAACTTCTGAATTAATTTTAGACAATTTTTGTTTAGAAATATCTGCCTTCATTTTATGAACATCATTTTCATCATACAAAGTTTGTCTTTGCAAATTAGTTTTTTCAACAATATCTTTATCAATCAAAACTATTTTTTTAATCCCTGCCCTCACTAATTGGTCAGCAACAACTGTTCCTAATGCGCCTAATCCAACAATAACTACTTTACTATTCTGTATCTTTCTTTGCTCTTCTTTTCCTAGAAAGATTTCTTGCTTATCGTACCTATTTGTGTCCATATTTAACTATCAAACTCAGTGATATAAAAAGGTTTATATTATATGATTGTATGCTTAATAAAATGAACTCTAGTGTTAAAACATCATTTGCATTTCTACTTATTTTATTGTTATTGACTACATCTTGTTCTAAACCACAGTCCCAAGTTTGTTTTGACCGTATTTGTGTTAATGTAGAAATTGCAGACACTCCTTCTGAACAAGCTCAAGGTCTTATGTATAGAACTTCTTTAGACGGAGGAATGATATTTAAGTTTGACAACCCTTCAAGAAATTTCTTTTGGATGAAGAATACTTTAATTCCTTTAGATATGATTTGGTTAGATGAACAACTAGATATTCTATATATTGAGAAAAATGTTCCTCCATGTAAAATTGAAGACTGCCCTCATTATGGTCCAGAAGCAGATTCTATGTATGTAATTGAGGTTAATTCTGGATTTATGGATGCAAATGGTTTGAGTTCTGAGTCTGAAGTTGAGTTTAGGAATATATGATTATATATTTCAAAATATTCTTTCTTTCTAACTTCATTCTTTGAAAGCTTTGCCAAGAAGCATTATATAATTAAGTTAGGGATGCATCAATGATTTTATGAATAAATGCTGTAAAATAGAAATCTAGTTTTGAATTTTAGTTTAGCCTATCAATTCAGAAATATTTAAAAGCCAGAACTACACACTACATAATATGAACAGACATATACTATTATTTATGGTGCTTTTATGCCTAACTATGATATTATTTAATTTAACTACTGTGGCAGAAACAAAGCAAACCATAAATAGAATTGAAGTTCCTTCTTATGAAGGTGATTCTTATGTTAATTCTAACCCAAAAGGAGTCTATTATGCGGATGTGAACATTGTTTCTTCAAAATAAACGCCCCACAGGGAGACGAACCCTGACAAACTTTTAAGAAAAGTTTGATCAAAACATACCTCGCTTAGCTCGGTAAGAACGCCCCCACAGGGAGTTGAACCCTGGTCTCAGCCTTTTTACACTAAAAGTTCCGCAAGGCCGCATACTATCCACTATACTATGGGAGCATAAATTCTGTAATTATAGAGTTTTTTATAAGGGTTTAGATTTATTGAAGAACATAAATCATGTTATAATTTGAATTGACAAAACTATCTTATTGCTGAGTGCCCTTCAATACCAGTTGAGGGCATCAAATAGAACATTAATTATGTCATCAACTATTTCCTTTTATTATCACTTTAAAGAGACTATTAAAAACTAAAGCTTTATAAGTAATTCCATTAAATTTGTGATATGACCCAATCAAGATCAGATTTAGAAGAAATTTTAAGACAAAAAGATGAAATTCATAACGCAATGCTAGAGTTCCTTCTGAAACTAAATTCAACAACACGAACTTATAGAAAAAATGCAAAAGTTATTTCAGATTATTTATTTGAGTTTGCAGATTATGTAAAAGTAGAATTGCCTAAAAGTAGAATTGAGATTGGCATAAAAACAGACGAAATTAAAGCTGTTGAAATAAACGACGAAACAGAAGATTATTCTGTTTCTTTTATAGATATTAATAACTTGAAAACTACGAATGATACATTCGGACACGACGCAGGAGATAGATGTATTAAAACAGTTTCTCAAGTTCTTGGAGCATATTCTAACCAATATTGTGTTGCGAGAATTGGTGGTGATGAATTTGTTGTAATTTTTCTTAATACAAATCTAGATCAAATAATAATTATAGCAGAAGAATGGAAAAAAGAGTTATTAAAAAACCCTATACAGGTTAATAGTCACTCGATTACACCATCTATAAGTATAGGAGTTACACAAAAAAATCAAGGAGAATCATTTCAATCAACTAAAGAAAGAGCAGATCATGCAATGTATAAAGCAAAAACAGGAAGAAAAGGAATAGTTACATTCTAATCCCCAAAGTCCCTGGACTCCTTCGTCCAACAACAGGGCCATCCTTTACAATAAATCCGGCATTTTTCATATTATCTCTAACAATTCTTGCACAACTATATGTTGCTAATATCGAATCCTTTTTCATCAAATCAAAGACGTCTTTAAAGACTTCTTCAGTCCATAGCAAAAGAGATTTTTTTGGAGAGAATGGATCAAAAAAGACAGCATCAAATTTGTAAGGTAATTTTTTTATAATTTTTGTAGCATCTCCATAAATCAAATAAATATTTAATTTATCACTTTCGTATTTTCGAGTTTTTGCAACTTCTTTAATTATTGAATAACTCTTAAAAGGCGGATTTATTTCAGAAATTTTAGATAATATTTCAAAATTGTTTTCTAAACAAATGATTAATGTGTTACAATTTTTATTTGTTTCTAAAATCGCATCAATCGCTGCACACGAATTATATCCAAGTCCAAAACAAAAATCCAATATTGCTATTTCGGATTTCATAGACTTTTCTTTAATTAAACAAGTCTCAACAAATTTTTTTATAGCTTCTTCTTTAGCGCCAGATATTGAATGATATGTTTCATCAATCTCAGAATTTCTGAATGTTTCACTTCCATCTTTTGTTATTATCTTTTCCATTCTAAAAATCTCCTAAAGTTTTTTGTTCTTTTTTAACAATTACCTTTTCATCAACTTCAAAATTCTTCACGCTACTTTCATTAATATCTTCTCCCAATTGTTTTCTTATTTTTATTGTTAATTTTTTGCCAACGATTCTTGCGATATTATTAACATCTCCTTTCTTCAAATCATTTAATGATTTATATCCCGCGTTAAATAATGACCTTGCTCTGACTCTTACAACCCCTTCCAATTTAAGCAAACTCATTAATTCCTCTCTAACTCCATATTTAAGTCTATATCTCAATTTAGATATCTCTTTCATTACGCTTTTCTCTTCAATTAGTAATGCCAAATTTTCAGCACAATATAATAACCAGTCACCATTTGTTATTTTAAAATGCAATTCTCCCGGTCTTATTTGATATTTTTCTAGAATATATTCTTCATCTTTCTCATCAAGCCAGTCTTTTAAAACTAAAGCTGTTTTAAATACTGAAAGATAATTTGTATATTCGTCATCCCATATATCTGGAACTTTGTCTATAATATATTTTGTATGCTCTTCAATCGTTAAATTATATTTCTCGAATTCAGTTGTCTTTACTCTTAAAATTGGTTTCATTTCAATACAAGAACAAATCAAAAATAATAAAGTCATTTCATTTATTTTTCTTGTAGAACTTTTTTTAATGTCCGTTATTAATTTATTTGCAGTAATAGGATCAATACATAATTCTGCAACTCTTTTTCCTATGATTGTTGATTTAATTTCGCTTTTTTCAGAATATGTTTCATCCAAATTTAAGGCACTTGTAAAACCTATTTTAGTCTTTTTTTGTTTTTCCCTTCCTTCCACTTCAATAAACTCAAACAAACCAAGCTCATTTAACATATTATTAATTATATTTCTCAATCTCCCCATATCTTCAAATTGTTTTGCCCAAAATGTCTTTTCAAAAAAAGCATAAATATCATTTTTGCTTTTTACAAATTCAGTTGCAATTAAAGATAATAAATAAGTTCTTAAAACAGGTTCTACAGCAAGTTTAGAAACAATCTCTTCAGGTTTTCCATTAATAAAGTCCTCAATAATTTTGTCTTTCTCTTTTTCATTTGTTATTACTATAGCTTCTCCGTAATCTTCTTTTCCAGGTCTTCCGGCACGTCCACACATTTGATGATATTCCATAACAGAAATAAAATCCATTCCATCATCTCCATATCTTTTAATGTCTTTAATGATTGTTCTAAATGCTGGAAGATTCATGCCTAAAGCAAGAGTTGGTGTGCAACATATAATTTTTAATTCTCCATTTAAAAAACTTTCCTCAATCAATTCCCTTTGTTTGCTCATCAAGCCTGCGTGATGAAAAGCAACACCTTTCTTTGTACAAAATGATAATTTAGAACATTGCGTGGTGGGTCTTGGCAATGCATTTCCTAAATTTTCAGAAATTTCTGTGTATTTGTTTGTCTCTAACAAACTTTTAGCTATATCCTCAGCAGTCTTTTCCGCACTTCTTTTACTATTTACAAAAACAAGTGCTTGCTTATTTCTGTGCAATGTTTCATTTAC
>CAYJUR010000010.1:14577-14901 GCA_964373405.1 uncultured Methanosarcinales archaeon
AATTCTAATGTAGGGTTTTGTTTTGGCATTAATACTCAATTATTGATATTAATTATAAAGCTTCTTATTTATCTAAATAATAAATTAGGCGTAACTTACAAATACTTGCATTTGGAAGTACCAAAAATTTCATTTTTATTAGCCCTGAAAAAAGAAAGTAGAAAATGAGATAAAATGAAATAGATTTTTTTAATTATGACGATATATATTTTAATTATAAAAATATAATATCGCTTTCTATGAATTACTTTTCTTAGGCACTCTAAGAATGTATTGCCATTCTTGGGAAACCCGTATCCCAAATTTGTCTTTATCATCGACTTT
>CAYJUR010000011.1:0-14479 GCA_964373405.1 uncultured Methanosarcinales archaeon
TATCTACAACTCATAAATACAAAACATATTTCATTTGCGGGTTCCAATAAAAAAATTTCATCTGAATGCCTCCAATAACTCACAATTTCACTACTTCCTATATCTGAAATAATATCATAAATTGCTTCACTTGACTCAGCATCACTCCACAGCTCTTTTTCAAATCCATAACCAGATGCTATTCTTCCTGATTGTTCTATATCTTCTAACTCATCTTCAAGATTGTTTAATCTCTCTATTACTAAATCAGAATGGTCACCTCTATCATAAATAATTTTAACTAATGCAATTTCGTCTTTAATATTTTTAACTTTACTATCATAATCTCCAACAACATTCAAACTAAGAAGTAGAATAAACATCACAACAATTCCAAAAATAATTTTTTGTTTCATTTTCATCATTTTGATTTTTTCATATTATATATATTTGATTTAATTCATTTATCATCAATTAATCCTCAAACACACCTTCGCAATAATCTATTTCGTCAGTTCTATCAGGGAATGAAAATGCGTCTTCAAAAAATTCTCTAAACGAAATCGTTAACATTCCCGCATCAATTAGTCCGCAAACGACACCTAAATCCGCTGTTGGAGAAAACACTGATATATCTCCTAAATCTGAAGCAATAACTTGTTTGAATGTCGAAACAGGAGTCTTAATTTTAAGAGCATCCTCTATAGTACCTGAAACTCCTCTCTTCCAAGCTTCACACGAAATTCCCGAAGCGCCTTGCAACCAAGCAAACAGCATTTGTCCTATACGAGCAGGAAAAGTTAATATCCAATTTTCAACAATTGCAAATATCTGATTAACCCACGCAAAGCCAGGCAATATTTCTAAAATCGCGCCCGTCCAATATTCACATTTTCTAACACTATGCTGTATATCACATTCCGCAGTCGAAAATCCTGATGAAGCCATATCTTTTATACATTTTGCTTGCATACAATCTAATTGTCTTAATTTTTTTAAATTGTGAATTACACCAGTCATACACATACAATTAACTGCCACAAATATACTATCTTCAGGATTAAATTGAGACTCAATATTTATGTCCGAAAATAAACCCGCATCATATTGCTCACTTTCTCTTCGAGAACTTCTTACAAGTCTTTCATATTCATCATCACTTAGTCTTGAATCAAAACTAGGACCACCAAAATTAGTTAATGAGTCGAAAGGATTCGTCGCAAAATTCCATGTATCCCCTTCTACTGAAGTAAACGGATTATCATCCGCAGACAAGAAATTAGTCAATTGAAATCCTTGATTACACTGTTCGCATTTCACAAACGCACACGCACGTCTAGCCCATCCATTAAAGACTGCACCTTTAGCTTGTTCTTTTGCAACTCCACCAACCAAATCCATAAAATTTATTCCATTACTGGAAATTCCCTGAAACTCATAATCATTCGGCCACAACCATTCCTTTAATACTCTAACAAAAGATTCTACTTTAAGAAATCCCTTCCACACAGCTTCTCCCGCTGGTTCAGCAACAAGAGCTAACGCACGAGCCGCAACTAAAACAACGCCTTTCAAAGACTCAATTGCTGAATACACTTTATTTATGTATTCCATTCCGTCACAAATTTTTTTTAGAGTGTTAACAACTTTATCTGCTTTCTCTATCCATTCCCAGAATCCATCAACATTGTCTTCAATCTTCTTTAACTTTTTTTCCACATTTTCGTCAATCGTCGATTTATCATACAATTCAATTCTGCCGTGCAAATTCTCAACTTCTGGTGTCGTATAAATTGTATAATCCTTTCTTGTCAAAAAACTTAATGTACAATTGAATTCAACAAAATCGACTTGAGCGGTTGCGGGATTAAATAGAAAATCGAAGACTAATAATTCATCACCAATCCAATACGGATTATTTGATGAAGATGGCTTTAAATAAATAGATAAATCTCCGCCACATCTGCTTATTTTTTCAGAAATTTCAACTCCTTCTGCCAAATTATAAGAGATTGGAACAAACACTTTTATAGGAACTTGTTTTGCGATTTTTCTATTAATTCTATTCGGTGTTACACTTCCAATTTTGATTCCAACAAAATCAGGAACATACGTATCATTAGTTTTATATATTTGTATGTCTTGAGTTTCACCAGAAACAAAATTTCCTGCTTCATCGTAAATCTTGAACATCAATTTATCTTTCACTGCTTCTGGATTTAATTGATTTATACTAACAACGCATTTATTTGTTCCACATTCTGAGACAAACGATTCATTACGCGTTGAAATATCGCCAGCCTCAACTTTTATTCTGTCCAATCCTGTTTCATTATCATATGCATTCACAGTCAAAGTTATTACATCAGGATAACTTGGTTCCCTTGGAGAATATGTGTAATTCAAAAACGTAGGATTTATTGTATCAATTGTAAATGTTTCTGTTGCACTCGAAGAATGACCATATATATCTTCTGCATATATTATTATATCCGCGTCTCCAGATAATCTAGTTGGGACTAAATTTTCCCAATAACAAATATCATCTTCGCATTTTGTTGGAGTTTTTTCAGAACTCAAACCAAGTTGTGAAAGTTCTGCAAATACTCTGTTAATATTAATTCCACCTTCATCAACAATTTTTGCACTTAATATCTCCGGATTCTTTCCAAAATTGCCCGACACCGTTTCAATATTAGAAATCGCAGGATTATCATTATCAATCTCTACAGGAATTGTGAATTGAGAGGTTTGTAAATTATTATCCACATCAAGCGCCAAAACTGTGCCAGACAATTCTGTAGTATCATCACTAATTGTTGGATTTATGTTCCACTTACATGTATAAATCGCACCAACATTTGTACATTGAGCAGTCGCATCAGAAGACAAACCAAACTCGCTTAAATCAGCGGAGACTCTTTGAATTCCTCTATGTTCTTCGACTATTGCTCTCAACTCATAAGTTCTAGTTCCTGGACCAAATCTTGTTACTTCGCTTCCGCCTGAATAAACTCCAACATCTAAAATGATTGGAGCATCAATATCCAATCCCAAATTTCCTCTTTTTCCGTCAGAAGAAAATCCTAAAGCATCAGTTGCTCTTATAAAATAATTAAATTCGCCAGTCTCAATAGGACCTTGGAATATAATTTCATCATTTAATAAACAATTTTCTATATCTGTTTCATACGAACGTGTTGCAACAACATTATCAAAATCCTCGTCATCCGAAATTTCAATTATAGCTACACCTGCACAAAAGTTAGAGTTCAACGCCCTATCCCTCGCATTAAACACAGCTCTAATTTCGCCACCCTCCAAACGATTCATTCCAAAATTTTCTATTATAGGAATTGTTGAGTCTAACACAAAAGAAATTGTTTTCGTTTCAGTTTTATATTTTATTTCAAAATATTGCGTTCCTTCTTGAAATTGTTGTGGTAATCTTAAAGTACAACGTGAATTTGAACCGTCATTTTCGCATCCGTCAAATGCAACTGCCCTATTTAATAAAACATTATCCGGATTCACTCCTGTTTCTCTTATATCTACTTCAAAAATAATAAAGTTTTCTTCAACTTTTGCAGTTCTATGTACATTATCTTCTCCGTGAACAAAAATTTCTTTAATTAATCCTGTATACGATGTTTGTGCAAAACCAATAGAAGCGAAAGGCAGCATTGCAAATAAATAAATCATAAACAATGCAATTGTTTTTGTGCGTTTGTTTGATTTCATTTTGTTCAAATTCTTTTTGCATGCCATAAAACCCGAAGGCTCCACCATTACGATGGAACCCGGATATATATGGTAGTTTGACCATCAAATTGTTAACTAACCAACTTCGGCATCAATATTGAAGTGTAATTTGCAGATATTGATTCTATATTTCCAAGCGAGGATAAATCCTCAAAATTTTCCGGAGGATCGTTTTTGAAAACTACAAATATTATTTTGTTTGCATTATTTAATTCTTCCTTTTTTGCAACAAAAGGAATATCTTCACCAATTAAAACTCCTCCCATTGGCGCAGGTTTTATGTCTATTTCAGGATATTCAATTTCTTGGCCAGCAATTCTTTCCGTTTTTGCGGGAATATGAAATCCGTTTCCATCAATCAATTGTCCATAAACAGTATATCTTCCAGGAATTAAACTAATCTCTGATGTCGGAGTATCTTTATCAAAAAATAAAAATGTGCTGAACGGTTCTTCAAAATCTGTTTCAGGAATCTTGTCGAGAGAAATATATATTGCATCTCCTACATTATAAATTGGTTGAGGTATCGATTGAGGATTTAATCCTTGCGCTAATTGTGCAGGATCTGTAACGCCTTGAAACTGCTCAAAAAAGTCATCATCAATTACTTTTAATTCTGCATTAAGTTGCTTTAATTTAGACAGTTCAATATTAATGTTTGAGCCAATTCCTACTTGAGTACTTAATTCGACAGATGCTGAATGATAATCTGGTTTAGAAGCTCTCAAAACGCCATTAAAACATATTGGAAATCTCGAATTAAACATTCCTTCATTATTCGTCCTCCCCATATAAGATGAAAGAGATAAACAATGATATTCAATATCCACATCACTTAATTTAGCATTATTATCATCTTTAGAATTGACTGTAACAAATCCAGATATATATTGTTGAGGATCAGAAAAAGAACTTGACAAAGAATCGACTATAATTCCTGTAATTGGAACAAATGTTCCGGGTTGTAGAGGGTCATTATTTCTAACATTTGCTTCCAACGCAATAAGAAAAGAATAACCTTCTCCGTTAAATGCTTTAGGATCTTTTATTTCTACAATAACTGGTTGTGAAACGTCATAAAAAAACCTATAATTTTGAGATACAAATGGCATCAAGTTTGCAAATGTTGAAGACATTTCTTCTGGTCTTATTAAATCTCTTTGTCTTGGAGTTATGTCAAAATATATTGGCCAATTCAAATAAATAAAAGAAGTTTCTAAATCACCATAATTAATTACATCATCATTCAATATATCTACAACAAAATTATAAAAAATTCCTTCTTCAATTGTTCGTTGCGAATTTTGATTAGAGTTTGGATTTTCGTCGGACAAAGAAATCGGTCTAAAATTTCTTGTTCCGGGAATTGTTAATAATGGAGTGTATGTGTATAATTCGTTTTTCAAATCTAGCTCTGTTTTAAATTTGCTCCACACAATAGGAGCTCTACTTGGCGTAGTTCCAGATATTGGAGGAAGCATTTCTGAATCTGTTCCAGAATTGTACGAGATTAAAGACATTATATTATATTCTAAAAACGATTGATTCAATTCCTGATTTGCTATTTCTAAAGCAAGTTTGTATATTTTTCCTAAGTTAAGATCTATTTCTATATAATGATTTTTAACCTCTGTTTTTGTTCCCTCGATTTCTATATCAACAGGATAATCTACATTAATTCTGAAATCGTTGTCCGCAATTAATGTCTCAACTTTTAATTTTCCTTTTTCAGAAACTAAAATTCCTTGCGATTTAAGTCCTTCAAACGTTCCCAAACAATCTCTCACATTATTTTCTATATACGAATCTAATTGCTTTTTTATTAAATTAAGGCTTGGTGCATTTTGTGAATATGTGCATTCTTCACACTTATTTTCTGACGAAAGATATGTCCAGTAAGGGACTTTCTTTCCACCCTGAGTTAGTGTTATGCCATCCCCTTCCGTAGGATTGTTTTGACTAAATCTTAAAGGTCTGCCAATGATTGACGGATCTTCGGGATTGATAAACCCTCCTTGCGAACCTAATATTTCTAAACCTTTTCTTGCTGTTGTTCTAAAACAAGCCTCAATAAAACCTGTTGCAGGCCTTATTCTGATTTGTTCTGGAATTTGTTCTTTTCCAACATTATTAGATCCTTTCATTAAAATGAATATTAATAGCGCTACAAGAATAACTAAAACTAGTCCTATAATTATATACATAGCTACTTGGGACTTTTTACTTCCATATGTCAAACTACCACCTTTTAAAAAGGATGCATAATTGATTTATAAGTTTGTGGGGTTGAAAACAGAAAGATTTATATATAATACAAATAATACAAATAATAATGGCAGATGTTACAATATCTATGCGTCTCGATAGAAAGATGCATGAAAAAATGAAAATACATGATGAAGTTAATTGGAGTGCTATTTTAAGAAAATCTATCTCAACCTATATGGACAAATTTGATGAGATTGATGTAGTTGAAGCAAAAAAAGCTGCTGATGATATGGATTATTTAAGAAATTCTAATACGTTTTCTGAGGGACATTCTGGGACTGAAATAATACGAAAATGGAGAGACAAAAGAAAATAGTTGATGCATCCATTGCTGTTAAATGGTTTGTTGAAGAAGAAGGAAGTGAAAAAGCTCTTTCATTACGAAATGAACACATCAATGGTTCGTCAGTTCTTATTGTTCCCGATCTTTTTTTTATTGAAGTAATTAATGCATTCAGATATAAAACAAAAAATAAAGAGTTTCTAAAAAAAGTTAATGATGATTTATGGAAAATACAATTAAAAGTTCAAAAAATAAATCAATACATTCTAGATAAAGCTTCAGAAATCGCATTAGATTACGATATGTCAATATATGATTCAATCTATGTTGCATTATCACAAATCTATGGTTGTCCCATTTATACTTCAGATAAAAAACTAGCAGAATATGAAAATGCTGTAAAAATATGATATTGCATACCAAAAATTCGCTTTTTTTCTAACTTAATAATTTGATGCAAATATTACTTACTTCTTTACTGAAAATTCATACTTGATTTCAGAAATAGATGGGTTGGTGAGGTGGTCAGAATTTTTTATCTTTTTATAGCTAAACCTTTAAATATACCATGCAAAAAACTCATTTAATGGGGACTCCAAGAAAATTAAATCAAGAACAAGAAAGAGAAGTAGCTTTAGCTTATTTATGTAAGGTTCCTATAGACGCAATCAAAGAAAGATATGCTGTTTCTGAAGCAACAATTACAAATAACATAGTTAAAAGATATTCAAGAGAATGGAATGATCCATTAGTTGAATTTTATAGACAAACTCCTATTTCTGAAAGAGAAAGAAATGCTGCTCATATGTATGTTTCATTCGAAACTTATCAATTTCACAATGTGAATACAACTAATTTAGTTGATGAGAAGAAAGATAGGGCTACTTTAGATTTAATTGTTGAGTCAGTTATAGAACCTCAAGTTACAAGAGTAATTCGAGAAACTGCCTTAGAACAATATGCAACACCTTCTAGTTATGGGAAGTTGTTAGATTCCATTTTCGGAACTCCACTAACTCCAGAATCATTGGTTTATAGACTAGTTCATAAAAGACTTCCTCAGTTTTTGTCAGATAGGAAACAATTCAGTTGGAATGTATTTTTTAATAACGTTAAAGACGAAATCGTTTCTAGAATTAGAATGGGAGATTTAAATTTCTCTGCAAAGAAGATTGAAGAAGTTGAAAAAGTTTTAGAAACTCTAGAAGAAAGAGAAAAGGATGTTCTTAAAAGAAGATATGGTTTAGGTTATGATAACACACAAACTATTGAAGAAGTTGGTAAATTCCATAAAATAACTCGAGAAAAAGTTAGACAAGTAGAGTCAAAAGCTATTCGTAAACTACAACATCCAGTTAGGGAAAATAGATTATCATTCCTTGTAGGCTTTGTTAGTGATGAAGATATAGATAAAAGATATAAACAATTAGAACGCGAGGAACTAAAAAACGAATTGCGTGAAGAAATCATTTCTGAATATTTAGGACAAGCTGACAAAAATAGACAAAAACCAATAACTGAATTTGAATTGGCTGTAAGAACAAGAAATTGTATGGCAAAAATGGAAATTAAAACATTAGGAGATTTAGCAACAAAAACTGAAGATGAATTACTATCATATAAAAATTTTGGACAAACATCACTTGAAGAAGTGAAAGAAATATTAGCTTCACAGGGACTTAGATTGGCTTCTGGAGATCTGAAGTTCAAGAAAGTTTAGAAGTAGTTAATTTAGAAACAAAAATAGAGGGACTTGGTTTGTCTGTAAGATCTACTAATTGTTTAGTGCGTAAAGAAGTTACAACAATTGGAGAACTCATCAAACATACAACAGGAGATTTGTTGAAGTTCCCTAATTTAGGTAAAACATGTATGAGAGAAATAAAACAATATTTAACTGAGCGAGGCCTCAAACTATCAGATTCTTAATTTCATCCTTCTCCAGTTCTAAACAATGCTTTTATACTAATTGTTTATGCCAATATATTTATGGGGTCTTTAGATGTAGGAGTTATGCTAAATGGTTCAGAACAATCTGATTCTTTGACTTATATAATTGAAAAGACAGCAAGAAATATTTCTGTAAAAGCCAAAGCAATAAATAAACTTCTAGAATGGCAAAGAAATCCAGGATATGCCAAATTTGTGGGCGACAAACTAGAAACTATAGAAGAATTTAAGCACTTAATAAGAGACGAATATAAAGAATTTTCTAAAGTTGCCAGAGAAGCATATTCACAAAGAAATATTGATTTAGGATATAGTGTCTGTGGTGCTGCATATAAGATGTTTAAAGATTTTGCCAATATTGCAGATCACAAAAAAGATTTTTTATTTTACAATTTAGGATTGGCTTATTTTAATTCATACGAAACTAGATTCCATTTATTAGATGAAAATCTAGAACTTGCTAAATGTGCTATGCAAAAAGCCAAGAGAAATTATAAACACGCAATAAATCTCGATTTAGATTCTGAAACAAGAGAAAAATTTGAAAAAGTATTTAAAAAAACTGAAATATATCTAAAGTTGTATAGACCAAAAAAAGCGGTTCAAAAAATTGGAGTGACTGAAGATGAAGTTAAAGACCCAAAAAAACTCCAAGACAAAATTCAAAGACTTTACAAAGCATTTCCTGATTTTTTTGATAGCCTACATTATTCCAAAGGTGATAATGATGAGACTATCCCTAGTTACGATGAAATTATTAAAAAATATATAAAAGGAGAAGCATTAATAGATGAAGTCGCATAAAATTTCTACCTAACTTCCCCACTATCTTCAACATCATATACAATAATGTCTTCAACTTCGCCATCAGAAGATTTCGCAACTAATATTTTATCTTTGTAAATTATTCTCCCAACTTTAACCTTCATTTTCTCAGCATAAAATTCATCAATACTAATTTCTTTCAAAGGATTTCTATCAACAATACCTTTATCACTATCATCACTTTTACCATTAGCATTAAAATTACACAAAAACACTTCGTCCCCAGGTTCTGAATTAGGCGCCTGCAAAACTCCAATATTCTTCTCTTTATCTTCTGCAGCTAACATCATTCCCTCAGATTTTTCGCCACGTAAAATTGCATGCTTCAGATTCACAACAACTACAACATTCTTGCCTAACAAATCTTTTCTATCAATATACGGTTTCAAACCAGCACATAATTGTCTTTTTCCGTGTTTGCCCAAATCAATTTTAATAATATACATTTTGTCTGCATTTTGATGATCTTCAACAGAGTCAATTTTTGCAACACGCAAATCGAACTTCTGGAAATTTGAATACTTTCTTTTGTTTTCAACTTTTTCTCTAACTAAATTAACATCAATCGTGTCAAACAAATGCTCAGCTTCATTAACATCGCCATTCAAATATTTATGTACTTTGTCCCATTTAAAATCCGCATCAGAAACATTTAACAAATTCTTTAATTTTGCAGACGTGAAAGGCAAAAACGGTTCAATAAAAACTCCTATAGCTTTACAAATCAAACCACACGTAGCTAAACAGTCCTTATTTTCAGGATTCTTCCACGGTTCTTGTCTCTGCAAAAATTCGTTTCCAAAACCAGATAATTTTAAGATTTCATCTAAAGGCTCTCGAACTTTTCCTTCAATTATAAATTTTGATATTTTCTCTTTCGTATTTTTTATTTCAAAAACTACATTTTCCTCTTCAGGTTTTAAATCAAGAACTGTAGGAATATTTCCGTCATAAAATTTATGCAACATAGTTATAACTCTGTTAACAAAATTTGCAATATTTGCAACAAGTTCATTATTTATTTTCTCACCAAAATCTGCCCACGAAAAATCCGTGTCCCTCGTTTCTGGAAAAATTCTGTACAAATAAAATCTCCAATAATCTGCTGGCAACACATCAATTACTTCATCCAACCATATTCCTCTTCCCTGTGTTTTTGAAAATTGTTTTCCATCAAATCCCAAATATTCGTTGCTCACGATTCTATCAGGCAAATTATATCCTCCATACGCCATTAAAAGCGCAGGAAGAATTATTGTATGAAAAGGAATATTATCTTTTCCCAGTGTAAAATAAGATCTTTCAATTGGTTCTTTCCAAAATTCTTTTAATCGTCCTCTTTCTTCAAGAGTTGATAGGTATCCTAAAACTGCTTCAGCCCAAACATATATCGTTTTATTTTTTAGCTCAGGAAAAGGTGCAGGAATTCCCCATTTCAAATCCCTTGTTATTGGTCTATTAAGTAAACCCTCAGTAATCCATCTATTAGAAAAATTTGTAACCCTGTCCTGCCAAACTTTGTCTTTCGACTTTACATAATCAATTAATTGTTTTTCAAAATGTTGAAGCTTGAAAAATGCTGTTTCTGTAGATTTTAATTTAGGATATGCACCACACAAACTACATTTAGGGTTTAACAATTCCGTTGGTTCTAATACTCTACCGCATTCATCACACTGATTTCCAAGCGCATGATCTGATTCACAATGTGGACATGTTCCTATAACATACCTTTCAGGCAGAAATATCTTATCTTCGTTGCAAAACAATTGCTTTTCCTCCTTGAATTCTATAAAACCTTTCTCATAAATTTTTTTATAAAAATCTTGTGCAAATTTTTTATGTATTTCGTTTGAAGTTCTAGAATAGTTTGTGAACGAAAATCCTAATTGTTCAACATATTTTTTAACTAATGCGTGATTTTTGTCAACCAATTCTTTTGGCGTTATTCCCAATTTAAGAGCTTCAAATTCCATTTTAGAACCGTGCTCATCACTACCAGACACAAACTCTACATCATAACCGTTCGCTCTATGAAATCTCGCTATAGCATCCGCTGTTAAGAAAGGCATAATGTTTCCGAAATGAGGAATTGCATGAACATATGGCCATGCGGTGCATACCAGGATTTTTTTAGTCATAAATGATTTATTTGAATGCTTTTATTTAAAGCTTATTGAGAATCTTCATCATTGTCACCAATCAAATATTTAAACCAATTATTAATATCTCTTTGCGATCTTTTAGGCATTCTTGGCGTTGGAAATTGTTGTGTTTCTTCTTCTTCAGTTTTTTTAGGTTTTATCTCAAGTTCTAAAATATCAATTTGCATTTGAAGCTCTCTTTTTAAATATTCATTTAATACAGTTTTAATTTCATCATCAATGCTTTTTTTACAGGCATATTTTTCTGATTTAAAATTTATCCCACATTCTAGAGACAACTTATAACTTTCTGCAAATCTTATTCCACCATTCAACAAACGCGTCATATTATCTGGAGATTGCAAATCACCATCTAATCTCAAGCCATGATTTATTTCACCCAATGCTTTCTCCAAATCCCCATCCTGATAATGAGACATTTGTGCAAGCAAAAACAAAAGAGGAAGAGGCGCTATTTTACTCTCCTTATTAATTATGCTTTCATCACAAAACTCTCTTCCACTCCATCCAAAAGGAATTCCTTCAATACTAAATCTTTCTTCACACTCATTTCTATAATACTCAACAAAGTCATGTGTTTGCTGTATAATTTTTGCAAATAATGATCTTGCTGCTTCATTAGACATGCCTATTGGATATGCCAGTCCTTCTATAAAACCACAAGGCGAGAAAATTTGTTTTTTTGAATAGAGTCCGTCATCTCCAGAATAATCTTTTATGATTTTTATGAGTCTGCTATTTACTGTGCGCATTCCTGATCCTTCAATTACAGAAGTAAATGTTGTGAAAAAACCAACATGATAAGTTTTAGGGAGACTAAATTTAGGTATTATCGGAGAAACAATTATAGAACCATAATCAATTAATCCTTTAGGTTTGGTTTCCATTCACAGAGCGAAATTATTTAAATTTATAAAGATTACTTTTAGAGTTTCTGTCCTAATCAAACAACCATATTATATTCTTTTGTTGATTCTACTCCATCCACAACAACTTTCCTTATAAGAACTCCCTTCCTTTTTGCTTCAAGCCTTGCTTTTGCAGGATCTTTTTCAATTAATTTCTCATCAACAATAATAGAATCAATTTTATATGTATGAAATATTGAAATCTCTTTAAAATCATTAACATCTATGTCAAACAAAAATTCGTCTTTTAAGGACTTATCATCACTTAATGAAATCGTAGCACTCACAAATTTGTCAGTCTCTTTCCCTATTTTAGGAACAGCCTTCTTTTTTACTTTATAAGTTCTTTCTCCTTGATTTATATCCAAGAACAAGTAAAATTTGTAAAGTTCATCAATCATTTTAAGTAAATTTTCTCTAGTTATTTCTCCTTCAATAGAATATTCTGTTTTTTTCAAGCCCCTCATTCCTCTTTTGTCCTTTGTAGAAAAATCAAGTTTATATTTGTTTAAAGTTTCCTCTATACCTTCCTGTGTTATGATTACTCCATTAATTTTAATTTTTCCTTCACATAAAGATGTTATAAATTTAAGAAGAGAATTAGTATATTCAAACCCCGCCCAGATTTTTATGTCTTTTGCAGATTTTTTAATTTTAAATTCTTCTTTTGGATATTCTCCAGAACCATATCTTGTAAAGGCATAGTGCGTATGATTATCTATTTTATTATTATTATCATTATTATTATTAACTATATTTTTTATGAAGTTTATTGTCATAAAAAGAAAGAATTAAAGGTTGTTTTTAAGGTTTATCATTGATTGACTAAAACTGCATCCCTTGCATATTTCATTACTTCAAAATAAATTCTTCCAACCGGCGAAGGTCTATAGCCATATTCATCTGAGTTATCATCTACTAGCCAAGAGTCCATTATTCTTGACAGCCTTGATGGATCTCCTTTTAGGTGAGGATCAAATCTTTTTAGTCTTACATTTCTAAATGTTTTAGCATCCTGTGTCGATTTTGGTAAATATGAAGGCCAAGTTAAGTGAGTTTTTGCGATTACTATTCCACTGTCAGTGACAGGTGACCCCACAAAAACATCTTCAATTGGTTTTTCCGATTCACCTGTTCCTAGACCAATAATATCTTGAAGTTGTAGTAAGTCTTCATCTTTTTTAACAAGCACAAGTTTATTAACTTGTTTTTTTGGAACTATTACTGGAAATGAAAAATATGCACTCTCTTCTGTAGCACTTGCAATTGCAGAGTCTTGACCATACATTCCTGAAACTTCTCCTTGTCCAGAGCCAAAGCCAGTTCCTCCTATTGAAGATCTTCTTACAATCTGTGGCAGATCCTTTTCTCTTGGAAAATATGTAAATTTATTTCTTTCATCTTTTTGTATTTTATAGAGTAGTGTCAATGTTGTTTGTTGTAAGGTTATTTGTCCTTCCGGATCAATTAAAGTACCTACTTCTTCACCTTCCCAACCATCTCTTACAATTGGAAAAGTTTCAAAAAATCCATCAACAGGTTTTCCGTTAATGTATACTACTTTAAAATCAGAATCTATATCAACTTCATTCTTATCTTGAATTCCTTGTTCTAACCTTTCTCTTTTCAATATATGAGTCATTACTGTTCTTGCACCAGTTAATCTTTTTCTAAATTTTCTATCTTTTGTTTTAGATTGATCAATCTTGATTTCAAAACTTGCGGTTTGACCATCCTCAAATTTAATCGTTTTGTCGCTTAGAGCAACCTGACCTCTTAGAAAGTCGCTTGGAACTATTTTCAGACCCACAGTTTTGCAATCTTCAGCCGACAAATAATATGCTCCAATCACTTCAACTTCAACTCGGTTATATTTGTCACCTGCGAAAGTTGGATTGATTGCTTTGACAACTGCTTCTTTCACACGTTTTTCTAATATTTTGCCGCCTTTATAATTTCCTCTAAACATTTCAGGTGATATAAATTCAGGATTGTGAACTGTTTGTTCTTTTGCTTCCCAAGAATCTATTAAACTATCAGCTTCCTCACTTCCAGCTTCGAAATCAGAGCTAGATATTACACGTGAGGGTCCAACAATGAGCTTTTTTGATCCAGTAACTTTATCAACATCAAACTCTCCAAATCCTATGGGTCTTTCAAGACTTGCTAAATAATTTAAAAATCTTGGAATCGATGTTAAACCCATACTGTTAACTCTTAGTTGTAGATATTCCAAAAATGGCAATTCTAATTCTCTTTTTTCGGTGGTTGAATAAGTTCCATCCTTAAGTCTTACAGGAACTCTTGTTATAACAGATTCAGGTAACGCAATTCCTGAT
>CAYJUR010000012.1:0-4988 GCA_964373405.1 uncultured Methanosarcinales archaeon
CCATTAAACTGATTATGCCCCAAATAATTAATCCAATAATAACAATAAAAATTCCAAAATTTCTAACTTTTTTAATTGGAAATGGCTTTTTTGGTTTCTTAATTAGTTCTGGATGTTTTGACTTGTTATGCATAGATAGAGCATCAGCTGAATTAAACAGCTTCTCGCATGCATCACATTTATATTGGCTCATTTGTTTTCTTGGCTATTCACACATTTAGATGTATAAAGTAGCTCGTTCTCCATTAAATTTTTTTATTTATCAAATTTGTTATTGATTCTTTTCCCCTTTTCACACTTTTCATCTTTTTCACACATCTTTCCCATCATTATTCCCATAACTATAGGACATAAAAGGAGAGGCAGGAAAGCAACAATTGTTATCCAATTAAAACCTTGTTTTATTAACAAGGGAACTCCAATTATTGCTACTGGAACTAGACAAATTAGACACCATTTGCAAAATTTTGGAATTTTCATTTTCGTCATCAATCATTTTTTTCTTCATTGAGTCGTACTCTTTTTTTTGTAATCTCTCCTTTTGCGAATCTTTTTTCAATATTTCTGAAGATGTTTCATTACTATATGTCTTTCCCGAGACTTTGTTGTACAACCAGATTATTAACCAAATCAAAACTATGAGCATTACAATTCCAAACAGCATACAAATAAACCATCACATACCAGTTATCATATACATTTATACTAACTCATCTTATTCGTGACCATGACCGCCTACAACCTCATTTTCATCTACATCATAATGTTTGTGCATATTTGTATCTTCCTCATGTCCGCAGCTACTTGAGGTATCCCACAATTCTGCAATTTGACTTTTATCCCAACCATGATCTACTATAAGTTTCTTTGCTAACCCTGACATTACGTACCATTTCCAACATTTGCAGCAACAAGGGCCTCCATGATGCGACATTTTTATTGCTTTGTTATAAATTTCTTGCTGAGCCGAAGTTAATTGAATCTCTTGATCAAAAGATATAAGCTGTTGCGCATGTTCAATAGTAACATCATAAGGATCTCTTGGAATAAAACTTATGTTACCATTCTCTTCAATAAACTTTTCTAACGCTTTTAATTGAACATTATATGCTTCGATATCCTTAAGAGCGCCACAACATTGACCTCCTAAATTTCCTTCAGAAATCGACATTTGCGCAATATTCTGGGGACCAAAACATCCGATAGTTAATTCATCTAACTCCACCAATCTTTCAGGAACCTCTTTTGTTAAAGCTTCACTTTGCTTGTAGTATAATTTTTGCGCGCTAGGAGATAACGAAGCATAAACTGACATAATTGAACTACTTGATTTTAGATTATCTCCAATATTGCTACTATAAACTGTATCTTTTTGGGAATTCTGCAATCCCAAAAAACCAATAATAGCTACAATAATACAAACTCCCAAAATCAGCATTATTTTATTTTTTCTTTCCATTTTTATCCATCATCAATATTTTCTCCGTAGGGATGTATAAGCTTCCACCCTCTAATGACATCCGCCTCTCTATATTTTAATGTAAACGATCCGCTATATGGCTCTTTTTTACTGTCTTCTAAAATAAAATTGACTTTATATTCGACAACTGCTGTCTTTTCATCATTGCTTATTTCGTTTATATTGACTATTTCAATACCGTTAATATTTTGTATCTCAACATATTCTTTAAACACTCGCAAATCTTTTGCAGTTGGTTCAATCTCTTTAAATCCGTCAGATAGAGTGGCATACATATTAGAATAATCTCCAGCACTCCACGATTCAAAATATTGTACAACAACTTTCTCAGGAGGTGGAAATTCATATTCTTCATCCCCTTTTTGAATGTTGGCATAGATTATTCCGCCAATTAGAATCGCGATAAGAATAATTGCACCAATAAACAAAATTTTTCTATTGGAATTTAATTTATCCATTTGATGCTCCGTTCTTTGCTTTTATAGTTTGTCCAGTTTCTAAATCTTTGTAGCTTCCTAAGAGTTCTGCGTTTCTCATAACTAGCCACCCATCACTTTCAATACTACCTACACTTTTCCATATAAGACTTATAGATGGATAGCTCTCTGCATCCGGTGAGATAATTATTATTGGAACTTTTGAAATTTTATATTTTTCAATAAGTTCTCTTCCTTCATTTGAATTAACATCAATAGTTTTTTGATTGTCTAAAGCTAATCCAAGACGTTGAAGTATTTGTTCATTAATAGCAACATCATAACATTCTGCGCAGGTTTTATCTTTAATATAAATCACATCAACAAGACCAACAATATTATTTGTACTTAAATCTTTATATGGTGGAACAGGAGATTCAACAATATAATAACCATTTTTTTTAGGAATATCTGATTTTGCAAATTCTTCACTTAAGTCTTCATAGTATTCAATCTCTGAAGAGATTAATAATGCTGGAACTTTCTTCAAATTATTATTTTTAATTATATCTATAGCTTTAGAATCTTTAACATCTAACTTAGTTACTTGTTCAACATAAACTCCTTTCAGTTTATTTAAAGCCGTCATTATTTGAGATAAATCAACGCACAATTCACACGAGGAATCTGTAATACTAAACGCACTAACTATCCCTACGGGTTTATTTAATTTAGTATCAAAATAAGGTGCTCTAATATTTCTGTATACAAATTTTTCATCTATAATCTCTCCATTATCTGTAAAAAAAGTGTTGATTTGGTTTGACTTATTTAATTCTCCCGAAATAATAAATGAAGGCAATTTTTGAATACTAAATTTCTTTATTAGCTCCTTCGCTTCTTTGGAACTTGCGTCTAATACTATCTCTTTTGTTACATTGACATTCATTGATTTTAATTGTTCTATTATTTTTGTAGTGTCAGTACAGAATTCACAATTGCTTGTGCTAATTTTAGTTATTTCCAATTCAGCAGGTTTCATTTTTTCTTTTAATTCAATCTCAGCTTCATTAATATTCACAATTCTTTTTTGATTTAGAACAACATTAGTTATGAAAAAAATAACTACTAAAATTAAAAACATCACTACTATTTTGTCAACTAGATTCTGGCTTGCCATTTTGATTAGCTTTCTATCAACATCCGCCTACCATTGACGG
The DNA here is from genome assembly GCA_964373405.1 of uncultured Methanosarcinales archaeon. Taxonomy (GTDB): domain Archaea; phylum Nanobdellota; class Nanobdellia; order Woesearchaeales; family WJKV01; genus CAYJUR01. Next base: position 3,117 of record CAYJUR010000012.1, read on the forward strand.
CAAGTTTTGTAGATTTGTTGGTACTGATGGTGCTGGTGCACTTCCTGTTTTTAATGGTGATGCGCCTACTTGATTTGGTACAGCTATTTCTGCGCTAGACATTCCCACAAGCTGAACCGTCTGTGCTCCTGCCGTAATTACAAGCATACCTATGAGAACTACCATAAGTATCTCTTTTCTTGCCCACCCCTTATGTTCTATATTTTCTTTGCCTTGTTTCATTCTAACCTCCATCATAATTGTGATTCTTGTATTATTCTTTCTATGGTTCCTTTTGGATACCATAAAGCATACCATCGTGCCATTTCACCATATATTTCTTCATCAGAATAACTGTCTCCATAATTTTTTATAAACCATTTTGCCATACCTTGAGCAGCTGCTGAGTGTGCACAGCCACACCTTGTTATTATCGTCGGGTTTTGTGGAGAGCCACAACAATAATCGCAAGTAAATGAATTTGCGATTCTACTCCATCTTTCTTGCTCTTGTAGCGATAACTGTAATGAACGATAATTTGCCCATTGTTTCTGAGAAGCTATTGGATCATCAAAATTTACTGATGCTTGCTCACCATACCAAGGCATACCTCTTGGTACTATATTATTCAATAAATCTTGTACAGCATCTCCTGTCGGAGATGTTATCTGAAGCTCGCTAATAGTTGGTAAAGGTTTTACTATTGTTTTGTATCCTGAAATTCTTGGTGCTTCTCCTGTAGAGAGAGGCATAGGTTTAAGAGTAATTTTAGAACCATACTCAAAACTTCCTAAATTTGCATTTCCATAATTTTGTGAAGATGCATATGCTTTGGGAATCAGTATTTGATTTATTGAAACCAGAAATACTAGTATTATTAAACCACCAAAAATAAAATTATTCTTGTATAAAACACTCTCTTTAACTATTGAATTTGTTTTTCTTTTTGTTGTTATTACACAGGATCTGCAAGATTTAGTATAAATGCTGTCTGCTTTTAAAACAACAGCCAGAACTAAAATGCCGACAGATAGTATCATAAGAATTCCTAAATAAGGTGTAAGAAAAGCTGTTGGAATATTTAAAAGTGTGCTTCCGAGACCTACAATTCCTATGCTTTGACAAACTGGACATATAGCAGAAACAACTCCCGCAAATCCTCCTCCTGTGCTTCCCACAGATGAGGCTGAAGTTATTTTGTGTTTTCTTTCATGCTTCCAAAGAACAATAAATACCGACATAAGAATGGATATTACAAATACAAATAAATAATTAACAAATCCTACTTCTGATGTTCTATTTATTCCAAACTGAATTATAGGAATTTTCCATAAACCATAGAGAAATGTATAGATAATGGCAAAAATACCCATAGTAATTAGTATCCTCAATTTATTTTCGACTAAAACACTTACAGTATGTGATAATAGCGTATCCTTTTTTTGTGATTTAACAACCCCAACCATCCTAATTTCTTAAAATGATAAGTCGTTTATAAATGTTCTGTATCATTACAATTTTTTGTAACGATACGCAAAGTATTTATACTTCTACTTGTATTCATATACTGATGAAAAATTAGATAATTGCTGAAGAAATAATAAAATCATTAAGTCCATTGGAAGCAAATGTAATTGACATCCTTCCCACTCTGTCTAATGGTCAAGCACTTCCAACACGTTCACAAGAGCATGGAACAAAATTAAAAACTAATGTGGTTTGAATCATGAAAAAAATGTATAGGGAGATAGCATTTAAAGCTACAATCTACAGCGTGGTTTTATTTGTATTGTTTGGGATTGTTACAGTTCTTATTCCAAATAAGTTTTTTGTAAGAATGGCTCCAACAACAACTCTTGATTATATTTTTCTTATTTTGACTTCGATATTAAT
>CAYJUR010000012.1:4998-13810 GCA_964373405.1 uncultured Methanosarcinales archaeon
AGAATAAAAAATGTACAACCGCTGCTTATAGTGGAGGTGTTTTTGGTTTTTTGGGATTCGGATGCGCTGTATGTAATAAGATATTAGTATTTTTATTGGGAGTTAGTGGAGTTTTAATTTTTGTTGAACCATATAGACCAATAATTGGATTTGTTGGTGTTGGTTTGATGAGTTATGCGGTTTATACAAAAGGAAAAGAGGTGATTTATTAAATGATAACTAAATGTGAGATTTGTGACAAAGATTTTGCCACAGATGAAGCATTAAATCAGCATAATAAATCTAAACACACTGAGGTAATTAAAAATAAATTAAGTCCACAAAAAAAGAAGAAAATTATAAAATGGACTATTTCCATAGTTGTTCTATTGGGAATAATTTTCTTAGTGATATTATTTGTAACTAATATTAAAACGATGCCTCCTACGGATATGCAAGGGCATATAGAAGAGTGGCCAAAAACTCAAATTTTAAAAGAAGACATTCCTCTTCCAATATTTAAGCACATTTTAGAGCACGCTAGTAAGTCATCAAACATTCCAGGAATTATAATAAATTATAATTGTGATGATTATGTTTGTGAAGAAGGTTTAATAGAAAAACTTGAAGAATTTACAAAAGATTCTAGTTATGTATATGTTGCTCCATATAAGAATTTAGATGCGAAAATAGTATTAACTAAGCTTGGTCGGCAGAAAGTTTTGGAAGAATATGATAAATCTCTTATAGAAAACTTTATTGGAATTATTAATACGGAAACTTTAAATAAAACTAATAATGATATGAACTCTGTGCCGTTCCATAAAATGCCTAATGGTCAAAATATGGGAATTGCTAATGAAAAATAAAATGAAAAAAATTAATTTATTATATATTTTAATTTTTAGTTTATTAGTTTTAACTTCTTGTAGTCAAACTAATACAAGAAATATGAATCATGAAATGATGAATGGCAATATGATGAATTCTGAGTTATATTTGCCTTCTAATACTAATCAAGTGTCATCAGAAACCCAAACAATTAAATTGAATGATGGTGATACATATCAAATATCTGCAGATTTAGTAGAGCACGAAATTGATGGTAAAAAATATGAAATGTTTGCATACAATGGAATGATTCCTGGTCCTCTATTGAAAGTAAAGAAAGGTTCATCTATTAAAGTCAATTTTAAAAATAATTTAGATCAAGAAACAACCATACATTGGCATGGTTTAAGACATGATGTAAAAGATGATGGAGTTCCAAGTGTTTCACAAGAATCAGTTAAACCAGGCGAATCTTTTACATATACCTTGAGTTTTCCAGATTCAGGGATGTTCTGGTATCATCCTCATGTTAGAGAAGATTTGCAACAGGATTTAGGATTATATGGCAATATTTTAGTCTATGATGAAAAAGAAATTAAAGAATTTAACAAAGAAGAATATTTGACTATGGATGATATTCTAATTAATAATAATGAACTTATTCCTTATGGAAGCAAAAATGCAAATTTTGCGTTAATGGGAAGATATGGAAATGTTATGCTAATAAATGGCAAAACAAACTATGAATTAAAGGTTAATAAAGGAGATGTTGTGAGATTTTATTTAACAAGTGTTTCTAATGTTAGGCCTTTTAATGTAAATTTTGATGGGGCTAAAATAAAGTTAATTGGGAGTGATATAGGGAAATATGAAAATGAGGAATTTATTGATTCAATAATTATTTCTCCCGCAGAAAGATATATAGTTGATATTTATTTTGAAAATGAGAGAGTTTATGAAATTAAAAATGTTAATCCTTCAAAAACATACACTTTAGGAAAGATTAATGTACTTGGTACAAAAACAAAATCGGATTTTTCATCAAGTTTTAATCAATTAAAATCTAACTATGAGATTATTTCAGATATAAAAAATTATGAAAAATATTTTGACAAAAAAATCGATTATAACCTAGATTTAACATTAGATATGCAAGGAATGATGAATATGGGCGGAATGATGGATAATTCTAATAGTATGATGAAAGGGATGCCTTGTCATAAAATGTCTGATGGAACTAAAATGGGAAATTGTGACGATGAAGATAAAGATTATGGAAATATAGAATGGGAAGATGATATGGGAACTATGAATTCTATGACTAATTCAGATATGTTGAAGTGGATAATAAAAGACAAAAATACGAAAAAAGAAAATATGGATATTAAAATGAATGCTAAAGTTGGCGATGTAATTAAAATAAGATTATTTAATGATCCTAAATCAATGCATCCTATGCAACACCCTATACATCTTCACGGACAGAGATTTTTAGTTTTAGAAAAAGATGGCGTTAAAAATGAAAATTTGGTTTGGAAGGACACGGTTTTAGTTCCTAAAGGAAGTACTGTATATATTTTAGTTGATGTCACAAATTCTGGGGAATGGATGATGCATTGCCATATTTCAGAACACTTAACTTCTGGGATGATGACGAGTTTGATGGTTGAGGCTTAAATGATATGTCCAATTTGTAAATCAAAAAGTATTGCTTATTATGCAGGCGGAGTTAGTGGGACTTATTTATGCAAGAAATGTAACTATGTAGGAACATTAATATTGGAAGAAGTAGATGAAGAGGTTTAAAATGAAAGAAATCTCAGTCAAAAAAGCAAAACAAATTTGTGATAAAGGTAATTGTATTATGTTAGATGTAAGAGAAAAAGACGAATTAACAACTATGATTAAGGGAGCAATAAATATTCCTTTAGATAAACTTCAAACACAATTAAATAAACTCCAAAAAAATAAATCTATTTTAGTCAATTGTAGAAGTGGTGTTAGAAGTCAAAAGGCATGCAAAATCTTAGATGATGCAGGCTTTAAATCGTTCTCTATTAAAGGTGGAATTATTGCTTGGGAGAATGAAAAATTGCCTGTGGAATAATTTCAAAATTAGCTTACTTTTTAACATTCATTCCATCATCACTACGTCAAAATATATTTTTAATTTTTAGAATTTGAAAATTAAGTTAAAATGTTGTGAGAGTGAAAGTTAGGAATGGTTTTTTGCTTTGCAAAAACACCTTGCTAAGTTTTTCTCAGCAATGAAATTGAATTTTGAATTACAGAAACAAATTTGTATCTACATCCCACTTAACTTTGCTTCAATATCTGCTAGCTCAGCTTCTAATTTATCTATGTCTTTAATTTTTCTTGGAGCATTTATTCTCTTTTTGTTTGGTAGATAAGGTGTTGTTTGATTTTTGTCTCTTGAACTTGGCAAAACTCTCTTTAATCTATTCATCAAATTATCTATTTGCACCATTTGATTTTTCAATTCTTCGATTAACATAAATTTCTGTGTGCGAATTTGTTTTAAATTATCCTGAGATTTTATGGTTTGAATTAAATCTTTTGTTGACTCTAGAACATTCTTTCTAACTCCTCTTGGATTATTTAATCCAACATAAAATACTTCTTTTTGATTTTCTTTTGCCATTTTATTTATCCTTACTGCCACCTAGCGAAGTATGAAATTTTAATTTGATTTTTATGATACTCGTAATTTATTGAACATTTATTTGTTACGAAGCGTGGCAGTATAATTATTGTGGTTCAAACAAACTTCTATCTATAAAATCCATTTTCTTTTCAATCAAATCTAGACTTTCATCGCATCTTGTAATTTCAGAGTCTTCTTCACTTTGTAATTCTCTTATCTTATGAAGATTTTCTCTAGCTTCAGCCATTTTGCTTTTTATCATATTTATAATATCTAAAACGTCTCTATATTCTTCAATTCTTACATATATTGGTGCGTCTTCCATTTTTACCTCTCAAACATATTTTGTTTCAAACAAAGTTTTGTCAACAAATAAATATTTCCTTTCTAAATCCTTCAAAACCGAACCAAATTGATTATGGGATTTATCTTTGTTATTTTTGATATTATGTAATCTTATAATATTTTCGCTTAAATCCCCAATTTCGTCTTTTATAGATTTAACTTCGCTTAACACATTTCTGAAATCATCAACCTTGACAAACAAAGTTCCAGAAACGACTTTTTCCTCTCTTGATAATTCTTTGCTATAATCGAATTTATTTTTTTCAATTTTTCTAACATGAATTGCTTCCTTAAGATGTCTTGGATTTAATCCTCCTGATTGAGAACCGTCTATCGATTTATTTGATTCTGGCCATGCGGGTAATTCATCAGGTGCTTCTTCAGGAATATCAGGAAATACTGGTCCATTAGAAATTTCTCTACTAAATTCCATCATTTTTGGTCTTGCTTGGGGTATTTCAAATGTTCTGTCTACGTTTAATTTAGGCAAAGGTGGCAAATCATCATATTCTGAGTTTGATTCTAATCTTGGGAGAGGTGGTAAATCGCTCAAATTAAGCTTGGGTAAAGGTGGTAAATCTTCAAAAGAAGGCTTTCTTAATTCGTTAAAAGACGGCAGTGGAGGTATATCTCTAGGTAGATTTCTCTTTTTATTTCCAATACCCAAAAATCCCATCATCTCCCCCTTTTTAAAAGATTAGATGGTTTTCATTTATAAATTTAACTGTGGAGTTGAACAATTTCAGTTGACTACAATTTGTAGCCACCTGACTAATCATTTTTCTGATGTCAGAAGAAAGCTCAAATCAATTAACCATTTTGTTGGCTCCAACAAAATGGTCATTTGTTAGATTCAAGTTTTTTCTGATGTTTAATATTTAGAAAATTCTCTTTAGATATAATGGATTTTTTTGTTTTTTGTTCAAGTTCTTTTCTTGTGTTATGAGCAATTTCTCCGCCTTCTTTTGCAGACTTTTTACATTCATTGAAATTCTGGTCATCTTTTGATACTGTGATATCTGTTGTTGCTTTTTCTCCAATCATAGTTAATATTAGTTCCCAATCAGTCATATGATCTCTTAGATTTTGGTTTTTCTTTTTTAGACTTTTAAATTCCTTATATTCTAGAACAGTTTTTCCAAAAGTGGCTTTACTTATTTCATTTGTAAGTATGGCAAAATCTTTTTCTTGAGTAATTCCTCTATTTTTCCATTCATCAGTTAGTTCTTGTCTTATAGCAATTCCTCTCAATCTTTTATCAATCCATTCTTTAGGATATCCTTTCAATTCATAATATTCTTTAATTCTATTTTGCCCTAATTCAGGATTTTCAATCTCCTGAATTCGTTCATATCCAACTTGAGCAAGCCATATTTTGAATGGTTCTGCTTTTGGAGAAGATATGGATTGTATAATTCTGAACATATTTTTGGTATTTGCGCAGTCGGTTTCTCTTAGTTTGTCATCTTCTGCGATTAATTTCAACCGTACGATTTTATCGTACGGTTCAAAACCCTCTAAAGAAAGCTTGGATTTCAAATCGGACCAATATCTTTTAGGGATAGAACTTGCATCAAGGGCTTCTACAACATCTACTACTGAGAAATACCAATCTTCATTATGCCATATTCTTCTTATTTTTTTGTTTTCAAAAACAACTAATTTTTTAGGTTCCATTTTTGTACTTAAATTTGATGACTATATAAACCTTATCCGTGTGGTTGTCCAGTGGGTAGTGGTCGAAAGAATTCCTAAACCAAATAATGAAATAAAGTATGTTTCTTTCTATAAACCGGATAGTAATTTGAAACTTTCAAAAAGTGCAAAAACAACAATTTCAACATATTTAGATAAGTACAAAAAATAATAACCCCCATCTCTCCAAAATCTCTCTGAAATAGACCATATTGGAATCTTTCTAAAAGTGAAAACCTTTGGAAACTTTACAATTTCATTAGAAAGATTACAATAAAAATCGTTTTTATTAGAATCTTTACAATCCCACTGGAATATTTAACAATCAAATTAGAATCTTTCTAATTTTTTCGGGCTAGCTAATTTAAACAAGTAACACTTAATTAGTTTTATGAAAATATTTCAATTTACAACATTCGTTTTATGTGCCCTGAGCTTTATCCCATTCGTCAGTGCATTAAGAATAAATGAAATAATGTACAATCCTGAAGGAAATGAATTCGATTTTGAATATTTGGAACTTTATACAGACACTCAAGTAAACGTTTCAGACTATTATTTCGACGGAATCACATTCAAGTTCCCAAGAAACACAACCATTAATGGATATGTGATTTTAGCAAACACAAAAGAAGATATTGGACCCAATAATGATTTTCAAGATTTATACAACAAATCTGCCAACTTCGAATTCGATGGCAGTTTAACAAATTCCGGAGAAACCATAACTTTGTACGATGCCCAAGGTAGCATTATTGATATGCTCCAATATGGCGATGATGCAGACGAAGGTTTCTCTTTGGAATTTTTTCAACAAAATTTTATACAAAGTCTAATTAATCAAGGAACTCCTGGAATGGAAAATAGTCATTATAGTCAAGAAACAGATGTATTAAATGATACTATAACAAGTGATTGCTCAGGAAGCATAAATATAGAAACAAACAGCGATATAATTAAAAGTGGAGAATCAATTAAGTTTACTCCATCAATTAATTTCACAGATGGTATAGAATTCATTATAGAATATTACATTACAGATATATTTGGAGAAATTGTAAAAGCAAAAACAAATACAACAAATACGAATCAAAAATCGTATACACCAAAGATAGAAGAAGCTGATAAAGTGTTCATAATTAACGAAAATCTTTATTTATTGTGTGATAATATAGAATTAGTAGATTCAGCACAAAAAAACTTTGTTGTATTTAATGACAATTTAGAACAATCCATTCAAGAACCTTTTTTAGAAATTCAAACTATATACACAGGAAGTGATGAAAGAGCAAAATTTGGAGAAATATTAAATGTAAAAATAAAAGCAAATAAAGGAAATTCGTCAAAGAGAAGTATAAAGATTTTTGTTGAAGATTTGTCAAAGGAAACTTCAATAAATATAGATTCGTCAGGTGAATTTACAATTCCAATACAAATTCCTATGAATTGCGATAAAAAATTTACAGAAGGCAGATATTTATTAGTTGCTGAAGGTTTGGGTAAAAGAGAATATGAAGGAGTAGATATATATGGATTTGCAGAATGCAATAAAAAAGAAAAAAATACAACAATAAATAATTCATCTATTGAAATTCAAAGTTTTTACACAAGAACAAAAGTCTTTGAAGAAAACAAAAACATAACAATAAATTCAAACATACATAATAAAGATTTCTCTCAAGACATTACAATAAATTTCAGACACAATAATCACACAGAATCGTATGATGTTAAAATAATGAGTGACGAAAACTTAAAAACCGAATTCATAAGGACTTTAGAAAAAGGCAATAACAACTTCTCATTAGAAGTATGGCAAAAGGATATTTTGATGGATAAAAAGCTAATATTTGCATATGTCCCTTTTAGTGAGGATTTGAGCACAAAAGTAGAACAAATCGAAGAAGAAAGGTTTAAAAACACATATAATTTAACCCGAGTATCAGAGGGAAAGTCCATAGAATCTAAAGATTTCATAAATTATGCCTTACTAGGTATATCTGTGTTATTCAATTCCCTTTTGATTTGGAAGAGATAATGCCAGAACTCAAGACAAAAGATGATATGAAGGAAGTAATAGAGAAGGGCGGTATTCTAGTTAGAACTATATGTGAGATTCTTGGGGGGCCAAAAGAGCATGTTGAAGAAACAATTAAAGTTCTTGTTCAAAAAGCATCAGAACTTAAAGATGCGTGGCTAATTAAGTACAAAATATATCCTGCTGAAAAGCAAGATAAATTGTTTGCATCTTTTGCTGAAATCGAAATTTTGTTTAAAAATCAAACTGAACTATTAGATTTCTGCTTCAACTTTATGCCTTCGTCAGTCGAAATTGTTGAACCACAAAAATTAGTAATGACATCAACATTATTCACAAATTGGATTAATGATCTTCAGGGAAGGCTTCATTCTATAGATAAAATTGCAAAGGAAGCTAATGCATACAAAAAATTATTAAACCAGAGAATTGCTTCAATAGTACGTTATAATTTTTTAAGCCATTTGAAGGACAAAAAGTTAACTAAAAACGAGTTATTATCAAAAGTTGGAATTGATAAAGAAGGATTTGAAGTTTACCTTAAATCTTTAATAGACAGAGGGGAAATAATTGAAGAAAAAGGGAAGTTAATACTTTCGGAGATAGTAAAATTCAATGATTAAAAACCAAGTTGAGGCAATTTTGTTTGCTATAGGGAAGCAGATCAAAGTAGAAGACGTTGCAAGAATGTGTAATGCAAATAATGATAATGTACAAAAAGCACTAAAAGAATTACAAGAAGATTATAATAAAAGAGAGTCCGCAGTAATGATTACAAATACAGAAAACATTTGGAAAATGAGTATAAAAGAAAACTTTCTTCCACTCGTAAGAAATATAGTGACTGAAACTGATTTAGATGTTCAAACTATGGAAACTTTAGCATTAATTGCATATTCTTCGCCAATATTGCAAAGCGATGTTATTGACAAAAGAAATGCTTCGGCTTATGATCACATAAAAGTTTTACTTGATTTAGGATTTATCACTCGTATTAAAAAAGGAAGAACTTTTGTTATTAAAATCACAGAAAAATTTTGGGAATACTTTGATATAGAGAAATCAAAAGCACATCCTATGTTTAGTCAATTTAAGCAGAACGAATTCAAGTTAGATTCGCAAGAAAAAGAACTTGTTGATTTAGAAGCAGAAAGATTGAAAGAGCAGGAAGAATTAAAACAACATATTGCTCAAAAAGAGAAACCTTTACCTTTAGGAAATCGTTTAGATGAAATTGATGGTGGCGGAGCTGCTCAAGA
>CAYJUR010000013.1:0-13443 GCA_964373405.1 uncultured Methanosarcinales archaeon
ATATAATTTAATAAAGAATTTATTTAGTAATATTAATTGCCTTCTTAATCGCATCAACAATATCATTATAAGAATTATCAATCTTCTGCCCATTTATGAATATTGAAGGCGTTCCAGACAATTTTAAATCATTTGCTTCACTTGACTCTAATTTCACATACGAAGACTTAATTCCAGAATCAATACAATCATTAAAACTTTTATCAAGTCCTAAATCTATAGCAATCGACTTAAACACATCTTTTGCTTTACCTGATGAAATCCCATTTTCAAATTCTTCTTGCCTTTCATATGCCATATCTACAAACTCGAAAAATTTGTTTTGATCATTTGCACATTCTGATGCTTCAGCTGCAGCCATTGAATTTAAATGAATTGTAGTTAAAGGAAAATGTTTAAACTCAAACGTAACATCCCCATCATACTCATCCATAATTTTTTTCAGTATGGGATGCATACTTTTACATGCAGGACATTGTAAGTCAGCATATTCTAATATTTTAATATTTCCAGTACCTAAAATAGGTTTTGGCTGAGGGCTATCTTCATATGTTACTTTATTCATATATCTAAACACAAAAAATGCAATCACTAAAATAACAATCACCGCAAGCGCAAACCATAACATCTTCTTCTTTATTTTCATGCTTTTCAAAGACCATTGATTGTTTTTAAGCTTTGTGAGTATATTTACTGATTCAAATTTCCATTTCAGAAATCCTTTTTCTGTTATAATAAATCAAGTAATAAACAATTACAAAAGTAATCAAATTAGAAATCCAGTAATAAACAGGGCTTGAAACTATTGCTAAATTCAAAGACGCTAATCCATAACTAATCAATGCATATAAACCAAATAAAAGCGCTGTATAAATCACATCAAACAACAACAATTTAAGATTTTTAAACACACTAAAAAAAGATAATCTAAGTGATTTAAAACCCATATCAAAATTGAAATGTGCTATGTTATAATAAAGATAAAACAACAAAAGAAAAGGAGCCAATATGACAAATGTAGCAATCCTCGAACTTGCCATACTTGATATAATCAAATTAATAATAAACGACAGCACTAAAAAAATTAATAACAACACTAAATTTAACTTAGACAATTGTAAAACATCTCTGATATTCAACTTAGACTTTTTAAAGACATTCATCAACAAGAGTTTGAAATAAGAATAAAGAGGAATTAACACAACAACATAGAACAACAACACAACAACTAGCAAAGCAAATGAAAATGCCTGATACGAAAAATCATTTAAAAAATAATACAACACATAAAGAATCGCAAATAATGCCACGTCAAAAACAAAACTCAACCCTATTTTTTTAAAATCAATATTCATGTTCTCATCTTTTCGTAATGTTAAATTCGACTGCATTTCTAGTTACATACTCCTCATCTTCATCAGCGAGAATATCTGCAACATATATAAATCCCTCCTGTCCAAAGTGTTGAGATTCATTAAAAAATAGTTTAAATCTCCTATCAGCAGAGCCATCATTAAAATCAATATTTATAGGTAGTTCATGAGTAATCAAGCCTACTTTTAATCTGTTCAACCTTCCATTAACAAAGAATTTCTTTAGTTCGCCTTCCCTCATCCAAGTATTTATTATTCCTTTTTCGGTTCCAATTTGTAGTTTAACCCTTTTTTTGCCTGATGGAATATAAATAATATATTTTTTAGGAAGTGGTTTTATAACAAACTCATTTTCATAATTATACCCCTGATTGTATGGCAGATGTTTAACATAACCATTAATGTACAAATTCACAGAATAATTTAAGATTTTTTCTAGTCCAAATTTTTGTCTTTTACCATCTATATCAAAATACGTATCTTCTTTTTCATATAATCTAATAATAGAAGGGAAATTTGTTTGTTCTCCAATTTTATCAGGAATAGGAAAATTATCTAATTCATATCCAGAACTGGACGTTGTTATTTTTTCATTAATACCTTTATCAGATAAGGACTCATCATCAATTTCAGATTTTTCTTTCCCACAACCAACTATAAGAACCAATAAAAATATACATACAAATATGACTAAAATTTGCTTCATACAGAGCATAAAGAATTTGAAGTATAAAAACATAATGAAAAAAAACATAAAAACTAGTAAAAACTAGTAATAATATCTCACAATCTCATCACTGAATTCATTTGTCTTTATTACTTCTTTTTCATAAGTTTGTCTGAAACTTCTGAATGTGGGTTCGTATTCATAGAACCTATATCTACCTGAGTTAAAGTAAGGATTGCTACGACTCTCATATTCTGAGCTAGATTCTGATACATACTCATAACTCTTTGAGGAACTTGAATGCCTTGTATATCCGGGACCATATTGATAGTGTGCTGTAAAATAATTCCCATTCAAATCGTCATAATCAGAATATCTGTATCGCCTTGAACCATCATCGTATCTTCTCAAATTGTAGTCAAAAATTGCATTAATTTCTTCATGTTTTTCGTAACTTTCTACTCTGTTTGTGATTAAAGAAGAACCAAAATAGTCAGAATCATAATTAGTAGTTTCTGATATAAATGATTTCTCGTATGCGTAACCATCATAACCATATCCATAAGCCATTGCTGATGGCAATAAAGACACTAATAGCAATAAAACCAAAATTGATAATATCAGTTTTTTCTTCATATGAATCTCCCCCTAAAACAAGACTCATTATTGAAAGTTGTTTATAAAGGTTTGTTGCAATTTAAACAATGTGTCAAAGATGGGAAATCAATCCTAGTTCTGCATCTTTGAGCACATCGCAAATCCCTACAACTTAAGATTGCTAAACATATTGGGATTTGCGAATGTTTAAATAGACTAAATAACAACTGAATTTTATGAACAGTTTAGACAACTTTTTCAATCCTAAATCTATAGCAGTTATAGGAGCGTCAAGAGAACCAGGAAAAGTGGGATTCGTAGTTTTAAACAACTTAATTCTAGCAAAATACAGAGGAAAAATATACCCTATTAATCCTAATGCCGACAAAATTTTAGATATTCATGCATATCCTAACGTAAAGGCTGTGAAGGACAAAATAGATTTAGCTGTAATTGCGGTTCCTTCAAAAGTCGCTTTAAATGTTATTAAAGATTGTGGCGAAGCAAAAATAAAAAATGTTATAATTCTGTCTGCTGGTTTTGGAGAAATTGGAAACAAAGAATTAGATAAAAAACTAAAAGAATTATTAAAAAAATACAATATAAGAGCAATTGGACCTAATTGTTTGGGACTATTAGACACATATTCAAGTGTAGATACTTTATTCATCCCAAGAAATAGATTGCAAAGACCAAATCAAGGCGGAATTTCATTTGTGTGCCAATCAGGTGCAGTAGGCTCAACAATTTTAGATTTATCAACTTATGAATCACAAGGTTTTTCAAAATTCATTAGCTACGGAAACGCGTTAGATGTTGATGAATCAGATTTAATAGAATATTTACAAAAAGACGAATCAACAAAAGTAATTTGTGTTTATTTAGAAGGAGTTAAAGACGGAAATAAATTTTTTAATGTTGCAAAAAAATCGAAGAAACCTATAATAATAATTAAAGGAGGAACAACTATAAGAGGAAACAAAAGCGCTATGTCCCACACTGGTTCTTTAGCTGGTTCATATGAAGTATACAAAGGGATTTTCAAACAAACTAATTTAATTGTTGCGGATAACTTAGAAGAAATGTGTGAGTTCGCAAGAATTTTTGATAATACAATCGCACCAAAAGGCAAAAGGATTCAAATAATAACTAATGGAGGAGGATTTGGAGTACTGGCAACGGACGCTATCGAAAGAAACAATTTAGAGTTTGCCGAAATGTCAGCATCAACAAAAATCGCTCTAAAAAATTTGCCTGACTTTTATGTAGTCTCAAATCCAATAGATTTGACTGGTAGCGCAACAACAGAAGATTTTGAACTGGCAATAGATGCGGCACTAAAAGATAATAAAAACGATATTGTATTGGCAATAATATTAACACAAACGCCGTCAATAAACCCAAAAATAGTTAATTCTGTGGCAGAAATGCATACGAAAAATAACAAACCATTAATTGTTGTGACTTGTGGAGGGGATTTTGCAATACAAATAGAAAAGAATTTTGAGAAAAACCGAATTCCTTGTTACAGTTTTCCAACAAACGCAATAAATGCAATAAAACATTTGTGTGAGTATTATTTGAAGGATTAATCCAGCACAATCCTTGCATCACAAACTTTACCTTCTTTAGAATTGACAATAAAAGGATTAATATCTAATTCATTTATTTTAGGATATTTTTTTGGCAAATGAGAAACTTTCACAACAGCATCAACAACCGAATCGATATTTGCTTTCTTTTTATTTCTATACCCATAAAGTATTTTCTTAAACTTAAGTTCATCAATCATTTTCAAAACTTCTTCTTTATCAACAGGACATTTTCTTATAGAAACATCTTGAATTAGTTCTGTTAATATACCTCCGGAACCTAAAAGTACGACGTGCCCAAAAGTTGAATCATTCTTTAAACCGATAATTAATTCATCTCCATCAACAAACTCCTGAACTAATATTTTTGCGTTCTTTATTTTTTTCAATTTAATGATTTTGGTCAAATCATTATATGCCTTTTCAAATTCAAATTTTGAATGAACTATCTTAACGCCATTTATTTCCGTCTTATGCAAAAATTTGTCAGACATAATCTTTATAACACAAGGAAAAGAACTCCATTTAGAAGCCTCGTTAAAATTCTTTGTTAATATATTCTTACAAAGACTTTGATTTTTTAGTATCTTTTCCGATTCCACTTGGTTTAGCGTTCTCATTTTTACTTGCAAACTGTATTCTATAATAATGATAAAACATCCCTTTTTTGTTCATTAAATCTTTAAAACAACCGTATTCAGCAATTTTGTGGTCTTTTAAAACCAAAATTTTATCGACATCTTTTAATGTAGATAGTCTGTGTGCAATTATAAATGTTGTTCTTCCCTTTGTGAATTTTTGAAGCGCAGAGTGTATTTTTTCCTCTGATTCTGAATCTAAGGAAGAAGTAGCTTCATCTAACACAATTATCTTAGGATTCTTTAAAATAGTCCTAGCCAAACTAATTCTTTGTTTCTGACCACCTGATAAATTTGTTCCTCTCTCTCCAACAATTGTATTATACCCGTGTTTTGTACTCATAATAAAATTATGAATATTAGCAAGTTTTGCCGCATTTAAGATCTCTTTTTTAGAAGCATGTAAATTACCTAATTTAATATTTTGCTTTATGGATGCATTAAACAAAATCGTTTCTTGGCTCACAAATCCCACATTTTGCCTCAAACTAACCAAATCAACATCTCTTAAATCATAACCATCCACCCTTATACTTCCAATAAGAGGATCATAAAATCTGGGAATTAAATTTGCTAGTGTCGATTTCCCTTCACCAGATCCTCCAACAATACCTATTTTTTCTCCCGCCTTAATTTTCAAACTAATATTTTTTAATACTGGCTCTTCCGGATTATAATGAAATGTTACATTATCAAATTCAATATTGCCATTAATATTTTTCAATACTTTTGCATTTCTTGAATTCTTTACTTTTGGAGTTTTATCCATAAACTGAAACACTCTATCAACTGAAACCAATGTTTTTTGTATGGAAATATTAACACTTCCCAATTCAGAGATTGGACCAAACAATCTTCCTATATATGTGTACAATGCCATCAAAGACCCTACGGTCAAAGCGCCTTGAATCACAGTATATCCTCCATACCATAATATGATTAATAATGGTGTGAATGTAATAAAACCAATTACAAAACCAGAATATCCTTCCAACAAATTCATTTTTAAATCTGTTTGTATCAATCTTCTCGTTTTTCTTTCATACCTGTTCAATTCAAGTTTTTCCAAAAGAAAGTTTTGTATTGTCTTTACAGATATCACCATTTCCTGCATAAAACTTAACAAATCTGCACCTTTTCTAATTACTTTTTTTTCTTGTACACTTATTCTTTTAGCAAAATATTTTTGTGCAATTAAATATAAGGGGAAAAAACCTAATGATGCTAAAGTTACTTTCCAATCCAAGCTTAAACATACGACAAGAATAAATATTCCAGTTAATGAGTTCATCACTATATTATCAATAAAAATTCCAATCATATCTTCTATAGAATAAACGTCTTCATCAAGTCTTCTTACTACGTCACCCAATTGTTTTTTTTCTATAAATCCAGTATCTAAAGATTCTACATGTGTGAACAAATCTTTTTTTACATTTAATACCACATTTTCTTCCAATTGCTCAGCTTTATAATTAAACCAAATCCCAACAATTGATTTAAAGAAAAAGGTTATTGCAAATATTAACATTAACAAGACAAGCATAACATAATCTCCACCAATCAAAACGTCGTCCAACAAAATCTTTATTAGATAAGGATTTACTAATTCAATTGCTGACATAATTGCAGAAAGTGTAAATAAGACTACAAATAGCTTCCAAAATGGTTTTGCATAACTAAAAATTCTTCCAACTTTCTTCCAAAACAATTTGTTCATAAAATGCCTCTAAAGAAAAGAAGAAAAAAGAAGTTTATAAAATAAGTAGTTAGATTACTTCCAACACTGTCTTTTTAGTAAGGTGAACTTTTACATCCCTATTAAGAATGTTACCCATACTCTTTGGAGATCTAAATCTCGCATTTCCTAGCCCTTGCCTCGTTGCAGTTGTCCCACCAGATGAATCTAACTTAACTTTCCAATGATTATATTCTCCTTGACCCGCTACTTTACCAACCACCCTTCCTCTACCTATTGCCATCTTTTCATCACCTCATTTCACATTCAATCTCTCCATGAACCTTGAACTCTTCCTCTAACTAATACTTTACCTGCTCTGCTTATTGTTTTACCTCTTTTGGCTAAAACTTTAGCTCCATATACAGTATCCCATTTTCGAATATCTTTTCCAGCCAAATAGTTATCTGGAGTATCCGGCATAAAACCAGAAACCATATCTCCGCCCCTAATTGGTTCTAATTCAAAATTGTGACTATTTTTTGTCTTCCAATATTTTCTAACATAGTATTTTGAGAGTGCCATATGAGCGCCATCTTTAAACCATTTTTTCAAGTCTTAAGCTTGCTGTCGCTTTTCTAATTCCTGAAGACGCAACATTTTTATGTGTGCCACTAATTCTGACATTTGTGACTCCATTCTTAAACCGTGCAGCAACTTCTGGAGACAATGATAATGCAAAGGCATTACCAGAACCACCGTATCTTTGACCATTTGGACCTCTTACTCCATTAGCCCACGGCTCACCATTTCTATACCCCCCTTTTTCTACAAAAAAAACATTTTTTGCCATATTAACGTTCACCTCAATATTTTTATTGAGTTAAGAATGCTGTATATTTAAGCGTTGTGGTTATAAATGATTTAGAAATTTCAACCAACCAAAATAGTTCTAGTATCATCTGGAGATATACAACCTAAAGAAAATCTTCTCCCTAATTGTTCTTCTTTAGATAATGAAGAAACTAAATCTGTCATAGCAATCACTCATTCTCAACTCTAGGAGCGAGAATAAAAGCAAGTAACAATTTATCAACCATTTTATATTCTATCTTTAAAGGATAATCTTTATTAAAATAAATAGTTACATCATTTGCAACTTTAGAACCTTTAACCATCTTCTTCAAATATTCAATACTATATCGGGCTTTAACATTTCCTTCAGATTTAATTTTAGTTTCCTCATCTTCCCTAATTTGAATTTTTGCATCTGACAAATCACCTTCTGCAGATATAATAAAATTACCATCCTTAATTTCAAATGACACAGATTCTGCAACTATATCTACATCTTCAATTGCTTCTTCTAACATAATTGTCGTAGTTTTAACAGAAGTTGTAAATTTCAAATCAGGAACTTTTTGTACTTTCTCGTCAAGCTCCAAAACTGGCAATGAAAATGTTCTAATTGAACGACCTTTTAATTGAACTTGCAATTTGGAATCAACTAATTCTAAAACTAATGTATCTGTAGGCCCAGCCCTTCGCAATATTTTTTTGAGATTATCTAAGTTTATAGAAATTTCAACTGGAGTTTTAACTTCGTAACCAACAAAAGTCGAAGAAAGTAACTTAAAAATTACCATAGCCACATTTGCAGGATCCATTGCAACTAATTCCATTGCATCTTGAGTTATTTTAAAGCGACCTTCATTTACTAAGTCAGAAACTATAGTAATGCTATCTTTCAAATATTTCGGATCAGATAAAGTAAGTTTCATTTTCCCCCGTGCTCAGAGACTATAAATGTGTATTTAAGCCTTTTGTTACCAACTATACATAAAGACTTGCAAAATTCCATAGCAAGACTTAAAAAACGTTGCACCCATAAACATGATATGAGCCTCAAATCCAAAGGAATTAATGCTGAAAGAGAATTAATCAAACTCTTGTGGATTAAAGGCTGGATGCCTATAAGAATTGCAGGTTCTGGATCATCACCATTGCCCTGTCCAGACATATTAGCAGGAAAAAATCAAAGACATTTGGCAATTGAGTGCAAATCATCAAAAAACGATAATATTTACTTAGGTAAGATGGAAATTGAAGAATTAATTGAATTTTCACAAAAATTTGGAGCAGAAGCCTGGATTGGAGCAAGATTCAACAATATGGACTGGTTTTTTATGACTCCAGAAAAGCTTAAATATACTGGTAAAAATTATTCTATAAGTAAAAAAAATATTGGAGAGGTTGGGGTGTCATTTGAAGGGCTTTTACGACAAAACCTTTAAATAAAAGCACACAAAAAAATACAAAATGCGACTCACTAATTCTGTACTCGAAACGGTAATCACAGAGACATCTGGTGAAGAGGTAATTCCTTTAGTAATGAAGCTTAAAAACACAAAAAATTTCTCTGAGTTCAAGCTTGCTGAAGTCCTAAAGCAACCCGTTAATATTACAAGGAATCAACTTTATAGGTTATTAAAGTACAACCTCGTAGGATTTATAAGAAGAAAGGACAAAAGGAAGGGATGGTATATTTACTATTGGACATTTAAGCTAAAAGAAGTAAGAACTGTGTATGGCAAATTAATGAAAGAGAAAATTGAAAAATTAAATGATAGGTTAAAAAGAGAGTCAAACAATAATTTCTATTCGTGCAAAAATAAATGTATGAGAGTTTCATTTGAATCTGCTGTTGATTTCGATTTTAAATGCCAAGAATGTGCAGAACTTTTAGAA
Source organism: uncultured Methanosarcinales archaeon (assembly GCA_964373405.1). Classification (GTDB taxonomy): domain Archaea; phylum Nanobdellota; class Nanobdellia; order Woesearchaeales; family WJKV01; genus CAYJUR01. The sequence continues at coordinate 9,294 of CAYJUR010000013.1, forward strand.
CTTGAGAATAACTCAGAAACCATAAAAAACATACATGTCCAGCTCAAAGAGATTGAAAAGTTTCTAAAATTAGAAAAATTCTAAAGAAACTTTCCAACCAAATTGTAAACATTCCAAAAAAAATTGCTCCCTTTAAATACTAATTCTAATGAAACCCGTAATTTTTCCAACGATATTAGAATCTTTCCAAAAAAACGATGGTAGCTAATATTAATAAGTAATACATTTAATAATTTGGTGATAAATATGGCAAAGCCAGAACAAAAATTTAGAGCAGGTCTTATATCTGCAACAGTGTGGAACAACGAAAAAGATGGAAAAGAATTCAAAACAGTTTCCTTCGAAAAGAACTACAAAGATAAGGAGGGCGAATGGAAAACTACAAATTCATTAAGTGCAAATGATATTCCAAGAGCGCTAGTTGTCTTAAGTAAAGCTTTCGAATTTGTGACATTAAAACCTACTGAAGAAGCTGTAGCATAAATATCTTTTATTAATTTTTTTATTTTTTTAGATTTTTATCAATCACATTTATAAATCCAAAAACATCAAATCTGGCATGGCTTACACTATTGAAGACACTAAAAGACTTTCAGAGTATATTAAAAAACAGATTAGATCGGGCTACGATATAACTACAATAAGGAATTTCCTCATATCAAACGGATACACTTCATCATTGGTTGATGCTTCAATTGATTCTGTTTATGGTAACACTGAAAGTAAACAAGTAAATAGACAAACTCAAAAAATAGGCATAAACAAATCATACAAACTGATTACCATAAGTATTTTAGGACTTGTCATAATTTCGGGACTTATTTTTGGTTTGATTAAAATGCTTGGTGATGAAAATATCGTATATGAACAAAATATTCCATCAGAAAGAACTCCTTTAGGAAGTCTAAACGATTTAAAAAACGAAGGATTAATAAATTTAGATACACCAAAATCAGATAAACGGACTGAACTACAAAATACGAACAAACAAAACGCTATAATTGTTGACGACAACATTGAACCTAATGAAAACTCACAATACTACGAGCCAACAATATTAGAAATTGATGACATAATAAATACAATGTCCGAAGAAGAATCACAAAAACTTTGTATTGGATTAAATGATCAATATAAGAGAAATTCATGTCACAAAAAGCTAGCAATAAAATCCGACAAACCAGAACATTGTGAAAATATTGATAAAATTAATTTAAAAGATAACTGTTATTTTATATTTGCGTTTGCTGGAAAGTCACAATTCTGTGAAAAAATTCAAGACACATACCAAAGACTAACATGCAATAGTTATGGGAAAGTCAGACAAGAAGAAATCTTATGACTTTATAAAATAAACAACAAATAAAAAAACTACCTTCTTCTCTTTTTAGATTTTGAAGTACTCCTCTTCCCCGTAGCAGCATCAATAGCTCTCTCTAATCTTAATTGTTCAGCTTCAATTTTAATTTCCTCAGATTCAACTCTTTTCACTACAGATTCGATGTTAGAATCAATTCTACCAATTCTTCTTTCCAAATTAACTAGAACCTTAAGACTAAAAACGATTGCAGCTAATGTAGCAATGATTATGCTCAATGTCGCCTGCTCAATAGTTAAAACCATATGTACACCCCTTTTCAATATATCAGTATGTTTTAGTTTATAAATGTAACTATTTTAGATTTACATTATTATTCACCAAATATTATGTCAATCACTTAAACCACTCCCCCAACCCCGATTGCGTCTCACGCTCACGACCAAATGTAGATTCAATATTATCCCTCAATATCTCTAGATTTTGTTTCATATAAGGAGACACATCGAATTTACGAACAATACTCAAAGATGGCTCTAAATATTTTGTAACACTTCCTTCTGAAACAGTAAATATAATTTTGCCGCCATCGCACAAACATTTTCCTGATAATGGAGGACGTCTAAACTTTGTTCCACATTTAATGCATCTAAAAACTTGCTGCGAGAATTTTCTTAAATTACCTTTTGTGTCTTTCAAAAAATGTTTATTTATTACAAGGGACGCAACATCGGAAGTATTTACTGCCCTAATTCGAGTTGCAATATCCATTTGTGACATTACTTTATCTTCCATAGTAGGCAGTGTTTTATATGATGAAATAAGAACACCAGAATTAATATTTCCGTTTTCATGTGTAAATCCGTATCTAGAATATTGCTCTGGTTTTCCCAATCTTTTTTTGACACTTTCTATTTTAACTTCCCACGGCATTTTATATTTCATACACGCATTATAAAATTCTAAAGAATATTTGAAAACAGTATCCATATCAAAAACCATATCATCTACTTCAGCAGGATTTATGGTTGAAGACAAAACTAAAGGCGCGTCCATTGTCGAACCTCTTGATTCAGGCAAATATTTTTTTGAAAAATTTATTAGCCCATCTAATAACAAAAAGAACCCCGCTTCGTCTCCATCACAATCACGACGAATTGCGCAATGAAAAAGAGGATGTGCTAACAATCCTTGCGATTTTGAAAAACCTATTACTCTGATTACTGTGCCCGCGCTAGTGTGTGGAGCCAAACCAACTAATAAAATTCCAATTAAATCGTCCCTATTTTGAAAATTATAATATTTTGGAAGTCCATAAATCTTTTCAAGCTCTTCATCAATAAAATTTGAAGCTTTCAGTAAAACTTCGTCCGCAGGGTCTTCTATTTCTGGACAGCAGGGAATTACAACGTCTTGAATTTTAAGTTCAATAACTTGATCTTCATTATCTATATTATTGCCATAAATATCTTTTTCATAACCTAACTTTTTGAGTTTTTCTATATTTGCACCAATTTCTTTTGGTTTAAAATGCGTTAAGGGAATTTCTGTTGCGTCATAACGAATAGTTCCATCTTTATTTACATATACGTTGTGTTTCGCACGCAAAATTGTTTTTGACAAATTTTCAAGTTGATGCCCTCTATTAATTGTACCACGTATTCCTTTAATCATATCTGGAAATAGTTTCGTCCCAAGTTTATCTAGCGCTTTTTCAAAATAATATCTTATATTAATTTCTTTTTCTTGAGACAAAAAGGGATTGTGCTGACAATCATCTACAATGCCACAAGTTTTACAATATTTTTTTAATTTTGTTTTTGATGAACAAATTTCGCACGAGGGATATATTGTTATACCTTCACATTTTTTACAGAAAAACAAAGGAAAATTGGATTTAACTTTTCCGACATCTAGTGCTGATTGAAACGAACGAAATACTCCGCCCTCATCTCCAACAGGAAATAGCCCATGTGGACTGCCTTTCATACGGCGCATTTTTCCTTTTTCAGGCCTTCCCATTCTGCATCCAATATATAAGCCAGATTTATCCCTGACACAAATATTTGAAACCAGATTAATTATGTCCAAAACATCGCCTGTCAAATTTTCGAATTTTTGAAAATCAAAATCACCCATTTGTTTGAAAAAAGTTAGTGCATAATCTTTTTCGATAACCACGTAATCAATTGAAAAAATGTGAGGAACTCCGAGTTCTTCCAAAACTCGTTTTGATTCCTTATCGTAAGGAATAATTATTTTTCTAAGCTCATCATCATCTGAGTAATGCAGGTTTGCTTTTTTAAGAGAATCGATTAATTTTTTTAATTGCTCGTGCGTTATGTCCTTCCAATGAAATGTATAAAATGGATGTAATGGCACATTCAAATTCATAGATAATTTGATTGCTTCTTCTGGAGTCGGAATTTTAACTAATGGATTTTTTAAAATGATATTGATTTTCTCTGACTCAGTATCTACAATATCTGCAACTTTATCAATATCTAAACTACCAAAATTGTCAACTATGGCTTTTTCTAATTCTTGAACCCACCACTCTTCACAATATCCTGGGGGAACTAATGAATGTGCCCTATTTAAAAAATCACCATAACATATTAACACATCTCCAATAAATAATATTTCTTCAATATCTCCAGCGATTTGTTTTGCAATTTTTTCATCGTTTACACACACAACGTTTCCATTATTTAATTTAACAATTGGCCCCTCAATAGTTTCACACGGAGTATAAATCGCAGCTTTTCCTGGTCTTTCTACTTTTAATTGTGTTCCAATTGCAACAAATTTATTTAAAATTTGCATTGTTGC
>CAYJUR010000014.1:0-13087 GCA_964373405.1 uncultured Methanosarcinales archaeon
CTTCATTTATTTTTATATTTACATTTTTTCCAAAAATTATAGAACTCAAATATAAAATAAACATTCCTATTGAGTATAAATTAATTGCTCTAATTTTTATTTATGCAACTCTCTTTCTTGGAGAATTGAGAGGGTATTATACTAAATTTTGGTGGTGGGACATAGTTTTACATACTGGTTCTGGACTTGCGCTTGGTTTTTCTGGTTTTTTAATAATGTACATTCTTTATTATAGAAAAAAAGTAGAAGCATCTCCATTTTTAGTATCAGTATTTGCATTTTCGTTTGCAGTTGCAATAGGTGTAATATGGGAAATTTTTGAGTTTGCAATGGATCAATCATTTGGAATGTCTATGCAAAAATCAGGATTAGTTGATACAATGTGGGATTTAATTGTTGATTCTGGAGGAGCTCTTATTACATCAATTTTAGGATATTTGAATTTAAAAGGCACAAAAACTCTTTTTTTTTCAAGAATGCTTACCAAATTTCTGAAGGAAAATCGCTATTTTTCAAAACGCTTTCAAAAGCCTTATAAATATAGAAATAATATATAGTATCATGTCAATGAAAATAGGGTACATCTTTTATGCGATAGGAACAATCTTTCTAATTGCAGCATTATTATACTTTACATGGGAATATATACTTAATTTAGCAAGATTTATGAAAGCAATTGTCATATTTTTATTAGCTGTAATGTTTTATTTTTTTTCAGTTTGGCTGAATGGGAGGAATATGTAAATGACAGAATGGATATTACCCACTTTTTTGGCGTTATTAGTTCCTTTATTTATAATTTTGATAGTAGTATATTTTGTCACAAGGAAAATATCAAGACTTATGTTTGTTATTTCATTATTCACATACACAATTGGCGTTTTGTTTTTGATAGACAAATATGATATGTCAAAGAACGCAATAATTATTACTTTAACAATTTCAGCAATAGTTTTAATGGCAATTGGCTATTACATGATAAAGAGGAGATATTGATGGCAAAAAATAAGCAAAAAACCGAAGTTAGTGCATCAAAATCAAACAATAGTGATAACGATAGATATCTTAAGTATGCTTTTTACACATTAGTATTAATAGTTTTAATTACTCTAATTGGAGCAAATGATTTTAATTTAAATGCAGAATCCAAACTACAAGATGTTAGCGGGGATAAATTATTTACTGACAATTATGCAAAAATTCCAATAAAGACACTTCATATTAACAATGATTATTTTCTTCCAAGGTCATACATTATAAATAGACATACAGCTTGTTTGTACAATAGTGAATTTAAAAAATCAGAGTATCTGAATTTAATAATTGATGACAAAGAATTTTATGAACCAGAAATAGTAGAAATTGGAGCGTACAAAACAAAAGACGTTAATTTTTTTGTAACTAATACTCTACCAAGAAAAGCTCCAGCTCCATATCACGTAGAATCTACAAAGATTGTTGTTGATGTTAATATGCCTATTCAAGAAGTAAATGTTGATTTTGATAAAATTTTAATTATCTCTAATGACAGAGATCGTGCTGATTATTCTTTTAATGATTACGTAGATTGTTATTCTCTTTCTGAAGAGCAAATAAATGATGCTGAGAAAGTTAATATTGTGTAGCTAATTGAATTATACTGCTGACTTGATCACAAGTCATCTTTATAGCTAAGGTACTTATTTACTATGTATCTGAGTGTCTTAGCTAATAGTAAAAGCAATGTTTTTTATAGTTATTGTTTGCTTTTGCTATATAAATCATCCAACAAACTATGATAAAATGTCCGAAATATCCGAAACTGAAAGATACAAATTAAAGAAACTGTTAAAGCAGCTTTCTCAATATAAAGGAAGGCACACAGAATTAGTTAGTGTATACATTCCTGCAGGGTATGATATAAACAAAGTTATAACACAAATATTTGAAGAAAAAGGAACTGCATCAAATATTAAATCGACTGGTACGAGAAAGAATGTTGAAGGCGCATTAGATAAAATGCTTAGTCAATTAAGATTATTAAAATTCAATCCTCCAAATGGTGTTGCATTATTTGCAGGTAATGTGTCGGATAAAGAAGGCAAGGATGATTTTCAATCTTGGTGGGTAGAACCTCCGTCTCCCTTAAATATACGAATCTACAAATGCGACAAAACATTTGAATTAGGACCTTTAGAACAATACTTAGAAACAAAAGAAGTTTATGGTTTAGTTGTTATGGATAGAAGGGAAGGAACAATTGCATTGTTAAAAGGAAAATCTATAATTATTCTTGACAAAACCTCATCAAACGTTCCTGGAAAAACGAAAGCGGGAGGACAAAGCTCAGTTCGTTTCGCACAACTTAGGGAAAACGCCACAGTAGATTTTTTTAAAAAAATTGCAGAAATGATGAAAAAGCATTATTTAACTTTAGCAGCAGAACACAAATTGAAAGGTATAATTTTAGGCGGACCTGGGCACACAAAATACGAATTTAGAGACAAAGATTATATTACAGACCAAGTTAATAAAAAAATAATTGCAGTAAAAGACGTTTCTTATACTGACGAATTTGGAATTCAAGAATTGTTAGAAAAATCTGAAGATGTTCTCGCTCAAGAATCTGTTGCAGAAGAAAAGAAAGTTGTCGGCGACTTTTTTTTAAAACTTGCAACAAATCAAAAAATTGTTGCGTATGGAATTAATCGTGTAAAAGAAGCATTAGAATTAGGTGCTGTAGATTTGTTATTATTATCTGAAACTTTGGAAGACAATGTTGTAGAGGAATTTCAAGAATTAGCAAAAAAATATGGAACTAAAGTAATGATAGTTTCTATAGAAACAAGGGAAGGAGTTCAATTAAGAGACATAGGCAAAATTGGTGCGATATTGAGGTATGCTATATAATTTATATAGTTAAGTTATAATTCAAAGACTATGAAATTTGCATACGAAGCTTTTGAAGAACTTTTTCCTGAAAAGGAAATACCAAACATAGAAATCAAATATTCAAATAGATTTTCTTCATATAATGCAAATGTCAAATACAAACATAATGGTCTAAACAACGAATTAAATTTCGCTTTAAGTAAAAATTGGAGAAAAGTTGATGATTCCATCAAAAAAGGGCTCATACAATCGCTAATGTTAAAGATTTATAAAAAGAAATATGAAAATCTTCCCAAAAAAACAATATATATAGACCTCTACAACAATTTTACAAAAAATCTCCATATGTCTATAGAAAAAACAAAAGCAGAACCTTCTTTGGTTGAATCTTTTCAAAGAGTTAATCAAAAATATCATTCTGATTCGGTCGAACAGCCGAATTTGGAGTGGGGCGAATATTCAAAGAGAACTTTAGGAACATATAATTATCAAACAGATACAATAAAAATTTCAAAATATTTTGAAAACGCCGATAAAAAATTCCTTGATATAGTTATGCACCACGAAATTTTGCATAAAAGACTCAAATTCAAATGCAATAGTTCGAAAACATATCATCATAGTGCAGAATTTAAAAAATTAGAAAAAGAATTTATAGAGTTTGAAAAAACAAATAAAGAGATGCAAAATTTTATTAGATACAGAAAATTGCCTATAGCAAGAACACAATATGTTGCATCAAATAAAAACAATCAATTAAAACAAAATCAATTCAATTTAAAGAGATGGCTGTTTGGCTAATTTATTTTCAAATTATTTTTTCTTCTTTTTTTTCTTTCTAAATATTTTAAAGATGAGTTCACTGCAATTGAACCCAAACTTCCAATTATTGCTACTCCACAAGCAAATGCAAGAGCTCCCATAGATAAATAATGTCCTAATGTGGCTAATGTTGTTTCTTTATAATGTTTCTGAGTTAATTTTTTTGAGGAAGCGCTAACAACTTCTTCAAGTTCTCTCCTTGAATCATTTACTGATTTTTGACTACCGTATGTTTTATAATTTCCTGGAATTCCTTCAATAATATTTCTGTCAGAATGTGATTTACTGAAATAATCCTTCAACAAATCTTGAATTCTTGTTAGTTGAATTCCGTCATTTTTTGGGCAAACACCTTCTTTTAAATTTTCTTCGTTTCTCATGTTGGTAATCATTTCAAGATTAGATAATACTGTTCTTGGCGATTTGTTGAACTCAATTAAAGCTATTTCCACAAAATTTAGCAGATCACAGAATTTGTAATATAATAATAAATCATTTTTCTTTTGCATTTCTATTTGAGTCCGGTTAAGTGCAAGCTCAGAACTTAGAGTTATTAATATTTCCATCCTTTTTTTATGATCTTGGCCGTACAAAGTATCATATGCTTTGCAAAATGTATCAACTTCTTTTATCAGGTCTTGGTTCAAATCTATCATGGTTATTGTGTATATATATTACTATTATAAATTAGTTTTGGTGAGATAAAAGCGTGACATTTATAAATTACCGTTTTTTTCGTACTAATATGACTAAATTGCTTCCTTTGGCCGCTATGGAGAAGTTGTTAAAGATAGCAGGTGCATCAAGAGTCTCAGAAGATGCAAAAGTAGCTTTAAGAGATGTAATTGAGGAAATAGCAAAGGATATTGCAGAAAGAGCAAGCAAGTTTGCACAGCATTCAGGAAGAAAAACCATAAAATCTTCGGATGTTAAATTGGCAGCAAGAGGTTAGAAAGTGGCAGGGACGGAACTAAAAGATGTTGGTGAAATGAAGAAAGGTTCAACTATAATTATAGATGGTGCTCCTTGTAGAGTTGTAGCTGTTTCCACATCAAAGCCGGGAAAACATGGTCATGCAAAACACAGAATTGAAGGTGTTGGTTTAATTGATGGCAAAAAAAGACAAATTGTATGCCCTGGGGGAGATGTTGAAGTTCCAATTATAGAAAAAAGAACTGCTCAGGTACTTTCAATGTCTGGAGATACAGCAAATGTTATGGATATGGAAAGTTTTGAAACATTTGATTTGAAAATTACTGATGAATGTGAAGGGACTGTGACTGAGGGTTGCCAAGTGCTTTATTGGGATATTATGGACACAAAAATAGCAAAACAGGTGAAAAATGGTTAAACTGAAAACGTCGGTAATTCAGCAAGGAGTAGTTAATGTTAGATTGAATTACCGAGCGTGTTCAATGATGGCATATAATAACAATAATAATGTCATCATTGACAAATTATTAATTTTTTCAGTTAGCCAAAATAATCTAATAAACGCCAGAGGTGATTATTTTGGTTAAATTTCCGGAAGCGCAAGCAAGATTGTTTAAGAATGTTTTTATTTGTAAAAGATGTAAGGCTGCAAAAAGAGCTCCCATAATGAAAGTCTTGAAAGGAGAAATTATGTGTAGCAAATGTGGTAGCAAAAAGCTTAGAGTAAAGAAGACTAAGAAGTAAAGATTTTGTTTTTTATATTTTTTATGTCAAATGAATTGAGATGGTGATGATGATAAGTTTTGAATGGATTAGTGCAATAATTTTTCTTCTATTATTAACAGTATTTGTATTTATCAAGCGAAAACGTTTCAAGTTTCAACACATTTTAAAAATTGGTAAGATACCTTTAGTTTATATCGTTCTTATGCGAACTCAGCTAGGAATTAAATTGATGGAGAAATGGGGTGCTAAATATAGAGAAATTATTAAATTTCTAGGATATTGCGGAGTTGGTTTTGGTTTTTTCGGACTAATATTTGTTTTCTTTTCTTTGTTTCAAAATATATATATGATTTTTTCAAAACCGTATGCTGTTGCAGGAGTTCAATTAGCTCTTCCAGGACTTTCTCTTCCTGGAGTTGGAGTTTTAAGTTTTTGGCATTGGATTATATCAATCTTTATTCTTGCTGTTGTTCACGAATTTTCGCATGGCGTGGTTGCTGCCGCCCACAATTTGAAAGTCAAAAATTCAGGACCCGCAATATTTGGTGTTTTAATTCCATTTATACCTGCTGCTTATGTTGAGCCAGATGAAAAAGAATTAGTTAAAAGAGAAGATGTTGTTCAGTACTCAATTTATGCTGCAGGTCCTATGAGTAATGTCGTATTAGGAATTTTATTATTTATCGTTTTAGCTGTTGCATTTGTTCCTATAGAAAAATTCAATTCTGACGAAAATGGATTTTCTTTTATTGCAAATGATGAGAAATATCCTGCGTATGAATTTTTTCAAGAGAGAATTATATTAAATAATATTAATGGAGAAAAAATTACTAATGCTCAAAATTTTATAGATTATATGCAGTTTGTTAAACCTGGGGATGAAATAATTTTTGGAAATGATGAAAATGAGTATAAAATAATAGCAGCAGAAAATCCTAACAATAAGAGAAACGGGTTTATTGGTGTTGTTGATATAAGGCACGAAAGGAAGTGGAACAATTTGATGTTTGAAAATTTTTTTATATGGTTTAGGGACTTATTTAAATGGATGGCTTTATTAAATATTTTTATAGGAGTTGCGAATTTGTTGCCCATAGGTCCTGTTGATGGTGGGCAAATGATGAGAACTCTTTTATTAAAGATTTTTAAAGATGAAAAAAGAGCCATGAAATGGTTTGGTTTCATTAGTATACTTACTGTAGTTCTTATATTAGCTGGATTATTGTTGCCTATGAGTGTGTAATGTGTGTAGGTAAATTTATAAAGAAATAATAACTTATGTGTGTTAAATGAAACCATACTGCTTCGTTATGTCAGTATTTATACTAATACTAGTTAGTTCTGTCCTTGCTCTTGCGGATGATATTCTAACAATCAGTCCTTATAGTGTTGAACTATCACAAAGATATGATGGAGATTTCAATTATAGAATTGCTGATCAAGATGGATACTTAATGAGCGTTTCGATTATTTCCCAAAGCGAAGTAGCCAATTTAATCCCAGAAATTCAGAAGCAAGGCATAGAGCCACAAATTATAGTGTCTAATGTCGCTTCAATAACAGATAATACATTGCTTGTACAAGAACCAGTTCAAGTCGCAATAACAAAAGCTCAGACAAATAATCAGCTGATTGCTAAACCTGTTCTTACAACAGCCTCAAATACACAAAAAATAACAATTTCGACGTCAACAAATAATAATAAACAATCCACAGCAAGTATTTCAAAATCATCAAATTCAATAACGGGTAGTGCAGTTCAAAATGTTCCTTCTGGAAATTGGAATTTTATTGTTGGAATTATAGCATTACTTTCTCTAACTATTTTTGTGGTTGTTAAGAAAAGAATATACCTCCAAACATTATAGGGGAATTGAAATGGAAAGAAGGGCAGGAATTAGAGGTAGAGATTGAAGAAAATAAGTTGGTTGTCAAAAAGCGTTAATTTTTTTGTCAAAAATTCCAGACGTTAACTTTACAGCTCACTTTTAAAAATGATTTTTTAAAGCAACCTTTAAAAACATCTTTAAACAAACCATAAATATGATACAAATCGTATTTTTAGAGCCAAAAACGTCAGGGAATGTTGGTGCTATTGCTAGAGTTATGGCGAATTTTAATTTTAAAAACCTTATATTAATAAATCCGAAATGCAATCACTTAGATGAGAATGCTATAAAGAGAGCAAAACGTGCAAAAACAATTTTAGAAAAAGCTCAAATATTGAAAAATATGCAAGAATTAAAATTAATATCAGACTATGTTGTTGGAACAACATCTGTTTTAGGAAGGGATTATAATATTCCAAGAGTTCCAATTAGTGCAGAAGATTTTGGAAAAAAGATTGCAGAGATAGAAAAAGAGTCCCCCGAACTTAAAATCTCAATTCTTATAGGCAGGGAAGGAGATGGTTTGACAAATGAAGAGGTTTTGGAATGTGATTTTTTAGTAACAATTCCTACTTTTCCAGACTATCATTCAATGAATGCTTCTCATGCAGCTACAATAATCTTTTATGAGATTTTTAAAAATACGCAAACAAAAAAAATAGGGGACCATATTAAACCAGCAACAAAGGACGTAAAAGATCAAATTATGAAATTAGTAAAAGAAAATCTAAAAAAGATGGAATTTGCAACTAACGAAAAAAGAGAAACTCAAATCAAGGTCTGGCAAAAAATGGTTGGTAAATCATTCCTTTCAAAAAGAGAAGCAATGGCTTTGATAGGATTCTTGAAAAAACTTTAAGTATATTTCTTCTTCACTTCTCTTATCGCATCCTTCACTTTCTCAATACATTTAGGCTCTGCACTCTTTCCAAGAGTATAAACAATTTTCTCTACAGAATCGCCCCACGAAAAATCGCCTTTCTCAGTATGGATTTTTTTTATTTTTAATTCCTCAAGACCAACTCCTTTTCTTAGATGATAATAAATAACTCTCTGAGAAACTTTGGGAAACGCTTTATTATAAATTTTAGAAATCTGATACCCATAACCTTCTTTAAGATAATAAAGGATTTCAATTATGTTTTGCCTTATTTGCGATTGTGGTGGGCGCCCTCTCATAAAAAATAAAATACAAAAACGAGTATATAAATTTATGTTATTTATTTTCAATATGAAAAAAAATATTAGAAACTATTATAAACACCTAAATAAAGAATACCTTTATGACACATTTATTCAAGCTCTCATTAGACCACCCAGAAATAGGAAAAGCAGAAATAATGAATTTGTTAAATGCAAAAATAGAAGAACAAAATAAAGAATATGTTGTTGCAAATATACCTGAACAAAGTACGGATTTTTTCGAAAGACTTGCATATGTTCATTCCATATATAAAATTTTGTTTGAAGCAACAAATAAAACCATGACAAATAAATTAGATTCTCATAACTGGAACTTTAAAGGAAGTTTTGCATTAAGATATAAAGATAAATCTTTAGAAAGGAAGTATGCAGATATTATATACATAGCAACAAAAAAACGAACAAACAAGGCGCCAAAAGTCGATTTAAGAAATCCTGAAAATTTGATAGAAATTATAAAAATAAAAAATAGATTTTATGTAACTAAGCATTTGTTTGACACAGACAAATCCTATCTTAATAGAAAAGGGCATATGAGACCTAAAAATCATCCAACAACATTAGATCCAAAATTAGCAAGAGCCTGTTTAAATCTAACAGGATTAAATAAAGGAACTATATTGGACCCTTTTTGTGGCTCTGGTGGTATTTTAATTGAAGCATGTTTTCTGAAATATAATGCAGTTGGTTATGATTTAGACGAATATATCTTACTTAAAGCAAAAGAGAATTTGAAATATTACAAACTAAAAAATTGTTTATTGATGAATAAAGATGCATTAAATATATCCCAAACAGATTTATCAAAGATTGATGCAATAGTTACAGACCCTCCGTATGGTAAAGGCTCAAAATTGTTTGATAAAAGTACTAATCAATTATATTTTGACTTTTTGAAAAGTCTGAATTTTAAAAAGAAATCTAGGTTTGTAATAATTTTTCCCGACTTTGTAAATCTTTCATTTATGAAATCTTTAAAAAAGAAATTCAAAGTAATTAATAAATTCAAATTTTATGTCCACAAAAGTATGACTAGAATTATTTATGTTATGGAAATTCAATAAAAATCGTCATCACTTTCTTCATTATTTTCACTATGAATTTTTAAACTATCTTTATTATGATCTTCAAATTTTTTAATCTTACTCTCCGCTTCATCTTCTTTATCATTTTCTTCTTCAATTTCTTTTTTTGCTTCTTCTTCCCAATCATCAATTTTATTATCAACATCTTCTTCTTTCTCAATCTTCTCGTCAATATCATGCATAAGTTCGTTTATTTCCCTTATATCTCCAATCTTTGCGTTTTCTCCAGATATGTTTTTAATATATTCGTTAATCTCAAATTTAGGGACTCTATTAAATCCTATATTTTGCGCACTTAATTTTTCTCCTGAAGTTTCACTTTCTATCTCTTTGTAATTGTATAAATCTGTGTCATCATTATTTTTTTCATTTTCTTCAAACGTTGATTTGTTCATGGCAAATTCAATCTTTTCATTTTCTTCAATTTGTTCAAGCATTTTCTTCTCTTCAATATTTGTTTCCTCATTTTCTTTAGCAATTTCTTCTCTATATGTGTCATACAAGTCTGCATTACTCATTTTGTCAGGTTCGATTATTTCTAAATTTAATTTTTCTCTGAACTCTTCTTTCATGTCATTTAATATTTGTTCTTCGGCTTGATCTAACTTATTGAGTCCTTGAATTTCATTGACAAAGTTATTCTCAAATTTGGAATCGTAACTATCAATTTTCTCGAAAAATTTAGGTTTTGCTTTTTCAATATAGTTATTATCTGCAAACAAACTCAGTATAAATATTTCGCTATCTTCAATGGCAAATTTTAATGTTATATTTTTTCCAATTTTTTTTTCAGCATTAATGTAAATCTGTTTTAATTTCTGCATACTCTCATTGTTAAGCTTTCTTTCATTTTCTTTTTTTATTCCTAATTCTATTTCTTCAACTCTTCCAGAACCACCATAGTATGCGAAAGTTTGAGAAGCTGGAATTATTTTTGTTTCATCATTTTCTCGATTTAAAAAGTATATGTCAGCACCTATATTTTTCAGATTATTTCCAAGACCGAAACAGGCTTCAATTATTATTTTTTCTGAATCAGAATAAATTTCTCCTGAAACACTGCATTTTACCATTTTCTGGATGATTATAGGGCAATAAAGTTGGTTTTTTGAGTTGTTCTTAGTATAAATTTCTTTTATTACATTCAGTACTTGTTTAACTCCTTTAACATTGAGTTTTGTTTCTTCATCAGATCTTATTGCGACTTCTACATTTTCACCATGCTTCAATAAATCGTATGCCCTTAACTTGTCATTCAATTTGTGTTGATTCAAACTATTATATGCGGTTTCAATACCTAATACAATATTTTCAGGAATTTCATCATCGTTCGAGTTTCTATTTTTACTTAATACATATTCTTCATACGCTTCGTTTGTCAAAACAAACCCTTTTGGAATACTAAATCCTTCTTCAGAAAGTCTGTTAATACTTGTAGCCTTGCTTCCCACACTTTCGTTTTCAAATTTCCTGAACCAAGCAATATGTCCCATTTAAAGCTAGATTAAAAGTGAATATATAAAGTTATTAGATAAATTTATAAAGGATATTTGGATATCCTAGTTTATGAAAGCTGTGTTAATGATGATTGGTACTTTACTCTTGTTGTCCCTTTTTGTAGTTGCAGAAAATAATGACGATAATGACGTAACTGGAGCAATAGTTGTTGATGTGCCACAAAGTTCTCCATATACTGTTCTAATTTCTCTTTTATTAATTCTAGTTGTATTTCTTGGTACAATGTTTGCGTTGAGAGATTAACTTTATAAACCAAAAATCCTTCGTAAAAATATATGGCTTTAAAAGTAATAATAGGAGCATTTGCTGTAGTTTTAGTTATTTTTAGTGCTTTGTTTATTATAGGAAGAAGCAATATAATACCAACGTATGAAAGAAATAACCCTGTCCTTACTGTTGACCAATCTCAAAATCAGCAACAAATAATTTCCTCAAGTCCATATAAAAAAATAATTCTTCCTAAAGGAGTTATTCCATTAAAATGTGAACCTACAGCAGCTTTAGGAGAACAAAATTGTCCCTTAAATCATATTTGTGGTTATTTAACCAATCCTGACGGAAGTAGAATGATGGATGAGTTGGGAGCATTTATTACAGGTTGTCAATCGCAATTAGTTGCATCTGAAAAAAGTAATTCTGGATCCGCAACTTTTATTTATTATGTTGATTCGTTCGGAAAAAATAAAGGTGTTGTAAAATACGTAAGCAATCCTCCCGAAGGTGGTGAATATGAAGGAACTTTATCAGTAGAACAAGCGAGAGAATATATAAGATATTTAAGCGAAGATATGGGGTGGACTGTTAAAACACAAACTCAAGTTGCAGAAATAGACCCAACAACACATGCAATAAGAGAAGTTCCAACAAGTAATTTAGGATTTGTTTTTGGCTTATTTATTCTTTCTGTATTAAGTTTAGGTATATATTTTGTCTATAGGAAAGTTGGGAGGGATGAGGATTAACTTATTTCTTTTCTTCCATAAATCTTTCCATCACCTTTATAAATACCTTCTTAATTTCTATAGTCATAACCGTTTGAACTATCGCATTAATTCAGAGCTTCGATAGGAGGTCAATGAATGGAAAAAGAAGTATTAAAAAATATTTTACAAAAAGCGAAGTCTGGCAAGAAAAGAAAATTTTCTCAGACAATTGATCTCATAGTTAATCTTAAATCATTGGATTTAAAGAAAACTAAAGTCGAATTCTTTGTGGATTTACATCATAATAAAGGAAAGAAAGTTAGAATTTGCGCTTTAGTTGGTCCTGAGTTATACGATCAAGCAAAAAAAGTTTGTGATAACGCAATAAGAAATGATGATTTTATAAATTTTCAAAAAGATAAAAGAATAGCAAAAAAGTTAGCAAAAGAATATGATTTATTTATTGCTCAAGCAAATATAATGGCGCCTGTTGCGGCAGCATTCGGTAGAACATTTGGTCCACTAGGAAAAATGCCTAATCCTAAAGCAGGATGTGTAGTTCCGCCAAACGCAAACTTACAAACAGTATATGACAGACTTCAAAAAATGGTTCCAATAAAAACATTAAAAAATATGGTTATACAAGTTCCAATTGGAACAGAATCTCAAGACGAAGAACAAGTTGTTGATAATGTTTTTACAGTATTAAAATCTATGGAAAGTAATCTTCCAAATCATAAAAACAATATAGGAAAAACTTATATTAAACTAACTATGGGAGCTCCAGTCGAGGTGAGTGACAAATGACTGCAGACTGGAAATTAAAATTAGTTAAGGAAGTAGAACATTTGTCTGAAGAATTTCCTGTAGTTGCAGTTTTAAATATGGAAAGTCTTCCTTTAGCACAATTGCAAAATATGAGATCTAAATTAAGAGGTTCTGTTAAAATAATTGGTGGCAGAAAAAATATATTTGGTCTTGGACTGAAAAATGCTTCAAAGCATCACGCAAATTTAGATTTATTGATTGAAAAAATGGATGGCATATTGCCTGCATTGTTATTTGCAAAAGATAATCCATTTACGCTTTACAAAAAATTAGAGAAATCAAAAACAGA
>CAYJUR010000015.1:0-742 GCA_964373405.1 uncultured Methanosarcinales archaeon
TGCTGTTAGTAAATTGCAACAAAGTGGGACAAATGGAAGTGTTGGAGGAATAAATAATTCTGTCTCTTGTGAAGTTATTGATTTGCGAACTATTAGTCCTATGGATACGGAAACTATTGTAAAATCGGTAGAGAAAACCGGTCGTTGTGTAATTGTTCATGAAGGTCCAAGAAGTTTTGGTGTTGGCGCAGAGATTTGTGCAACAATTATGGAGAAATGTTTATTAAGTTTGAAATCCCCTGTTGAAAGAGTTACGGGGTTTGATACTATAATGCCTTTGTATCAGAACGAATTGAACTATTTGCCGGATGATTATAGAGTGATTAAAGGTGTTAGAAAAGTATTGAGTTAACCACTACAATTTCCTCAAAATTAGGCACAAATATCTTATTTTTTAGATTTATTTTGAGAGTTAACCAATACAAACTCATATTGGGATATATATTCCTTAAAACAGAAATTACAAATAGATGTTAGATTCCCTTTTTGTGCGTTATATAATGCAGATAAATAATCTTTTCTATTAACATTTTTAATTGCTAAAGGTTCTAATCCTTTATACATCAATAACCAATTCAACAAAAGTCTTCCGACTCTTCCATTTCCATCAATAAATGGATGAATTAATTCAAATTGTGCGTGTGATTGGAACGCAACTTCAAAATCATTTATTTCTTTATAACTTTTTTTAATCCAAATTAATAATTCTTTAATACGTTCTTCAACAAATAAGTATGATGTT
>CAYJUR010000015.1:752-13075 GCA_964373405.1 uncultured Methanosarcinales archaeon
TATATATGTCTCCAACATAATTTTGAACAAGTTTGTAGACTCCAAGTGTTTTATCATTTTCTATTTCTCTATTCACAAATTTATGTAAATTTTTAATATCTTCTTCTGTTGGAAATTGTTTATGATTTTTTTCAACATATTCCCATGCATTTAGGAGATTTGTTGCCATAAATAATTCTTTTTTGTTGTGACCTTTTGGGGCTATGTCGTTAAATAGAAAGTTGAATGTGTCTAATTCTGATAGAGTTGACCCTTCTATAGAATTAGAATTTGCAATAAACTTGCTTAGAAATCTTTCTCTCTCTTTCTCTTTTGAAACTTTGTCTAAGTTATTTAATAATCTAATTTGATAATCGGAACATTCTTTCATTTTATGATGATCTTTGTATGATAAATAGTCTTTTGTTTCATTCAAAATCCAGTCTTCTCTTTTGTGAGAAATTTGCATACATTCAAGTTCAGATTTTGATATAGGCCTCTTTTTTCCTATGTATTTTATTGTTTTTTGTATTACTTTACTTCCTTTTCTAACTGACTCTACTAAATACAGATATTCGTTTCCCTTGATTTTTTTTGAGACTATTGAGACCATTTTAGAAGTTAACCACTACATATTTATAAAGATTGTGCTTGATTTAGATATTATTGGAAAATTATTGAAAAGTTAACCACTACAAATTGAATTTTGATTTAGGAAAGGGAAAATTTATAAGTCTTGTACGCCCTCTTAACTGATAGGGATAAATGGACTTTAAATTTCCAGATGTTGGAGAAGGAATAACTGAGGGGGAATTAGTTAGATGGAGAGTTAAAGCTGGAGACAAAGTTAAAGTGGATCAAGTTATTGCTGAAGTTGAGACAGACAAAGCAGTTGTTGAAATACCAATTCCTTATTCTGGCAAAATTAAGAAATTGAATTACAAGCCAGGGCAAATTATAAAAGTTGGTCATTCTATGTTGGAGATTGAAACATCTGGTAAAATTGAAATCAAAAAAGTAGAAAAAGGTGCTGGCGTAATTGGAGATATTAAAGTGTCAAATGAAGAAATAAAGTTGCCAGTTGGAAATATAAATAAGAACCCAACAAAAGATACTTCAGGAATATTAGCCATGCCATATGTAAGACGAATGGCAATGGATTTAGGGGTAGATATTTCTAGAATTAAAGGTAGTGGAAAAAATGGAGAAATAACAATTGAAGATGTGAGAGCTTCAACCGGAAATGTTGGAGCAAATGTTTGTAAAGTAGGAGGTGGAGTTGTTTGCAATTGGAATGATAAGTTGTTTAATCCTCCATCAGAAGATGGTGCAAAGAAAGAAAGAAAATACGATTTTTACGGATACTTGGAAAGAATTCCTTTCAAATCCATTAGAAGAACTGTTGCAAAAAATATGGTGCAGTCAATTAATACTTCTGCGCATGTCACTCATCATGATGAAGCAGATGTTACTGATTTATGGAATTTAAGAAGCAGGGAAAAACTTGACGCAGAAAAGAAAAAAATAAAGCTCACTTTTTTGGCGTATTATATAAAAGCTTTGTGCGAGTGCTTCAAAAAACATCCTTTGCTGAATTCAACTTTAGACTTAGATTCTCAGGAGATTGTAATAAAAAAATACTATAATATAGGAATTGCTGTTGACACAAACGACGGATTAGTTGTTCCCGTAATAAAAAGGTGCGATTTTAAATCTATGTTAGACATTGCAAAAGGGATTGAACAAATGGCAGAAAAAGCAAGAAACAAAAAACTTGATATTCTTGATTTGCAGGGAGGAAGTTTTACTATAACAAATTATGGTTCTATAGGAGGAAGATTTGCAACTCCAATAATTAATTTTCCAGAATCTGCCATCATTGGTTTTGGAAGAATTTACGAAAAACCTGTTGTTTATTATGAGAGAAATGCAAGTGGTGAAAAAGTTGGGAGAATGAGGGTCGAGGTCAGAAAAATACAGCCTTTCAGTATAACCTTTGATCACAGAATCTTAGATGGTGCTGAATGTGCGAGGTTTTCAAACTTATTTATGTGGTATTTAGAGAATCCGGAGAAGATTCCAAAAAGTGAGGATGTTGTTGCTAATAAGAGTGAAGAGAAGAAGTGAATTGGTTTTGTGTGATTCTCATTTTTTCTTTCAATCATCTTTTATGTCTATTGCACAAGCAGTTCCTTCTTTGATTTTGGTATCTTTTGGATTTTCAACATCTTTTTTGTATTCTTCTTCTAGTATTTTGATTCTTTGCAATTCTGCTTCAGAAAAATTACCTTCAACAACTTCAGAAACAATTTCGTTTTTTGAAAAAGCGTTAACAAGTTCTTCAAGCAATTTTTGCCTATCACATAAATAACTTATTCCTTTTATACTTCCAATTCTTCTTTTTGAATCTTCATCGAAATTAAATGCTTTTCTCCAATCTTCGCTTGTTGTAGAATAAAATATTGAGCCGTGTTGGAGTGTAACTCTTTTGTTTAAATCTGCCGGGTTAAAATTTCTTTGTGCGCTTCCAACAATCTTTTTTCTGCAATGAACAATATCATTTTGTCCAACAAATTCCGCATTAACTCCTAAATTGATGAATGCATTTATTATCCAACCACAAATGCTTTTATATGTTTGTCTTAGATCGATATTTGTAGGCATTACAATAGAATATGTAATATCATTAGGATGATGAAATACAGCATTTCCCATGCTTGGTCTTCTCACAATGTCTATTCCACAAGTTTTGCAATAATTTCTATCAACAATTGCAATGTCTTGTCCATGTCCGATTGAAACGGAAGGATTTTTCCAAGTGTAAAATCTTATTGTTGGAAGTATTTTGCCTTCAGCAAGCGATTCATACAAAGAATGGTCTATAGCCATATTTCTATATGCAGAATTTGATTCATAAGGCAGTAAGCGGAATTTCATAATAGAATGGAGATATTAATAGTTATTTAAATATGATGTAGAATATAAAAAAATATTAGAAAAAACTAAAACCTCTAATCACCACAAAGGTTTCCATTCATCTGTTTTTTTCCATTTTTTGTTATCGTCATTTGAAGTTACTCCATAAATTCCTTTTTTATGTTCAAATTTACTTGCTAATCTAGTGTTCAATGTTGTTTTAGAAGTCTTTTTTTGCAAAGATTTAGGCATTTTTGCAGGACTTATATTACCCGGTTTAGATATATCCAAAAAAAATCTATTATCAGTTTTGCTTCGTTTATACATAGTACTAACCCCCTCTCACATTTCACTATCACCTCTCTACGAGCCACATATTGCAGTTGTATATAAAGAGTTATAGTCCTTTGAAAGTGTTTAATGCTAACTTTATAAATTAAAAGTTAGAAATCAGCCTATTTTTTCAATGAATTCTTCGAAGGCTTCGCCAAGATTAGTTATAAAAGTATTTTGGAGTGAAGTTGATTTTGTATGGGAAAATGTGAGTTGGGCAGAAAGTGGATTTTAAGTAAAATTAACGTTTTCTTAACATCACAAACTACTATTCATCAAACTTGAATTAATTTGGACGTGAGCGTTTGGTGTGAATTTTGGTTCTTCTTTTAGGATTCGTATGAATTCGTCATAATGTTCGATTGAGAAAGTTATACCCCCCGCTTTTTCGTGGCCGCCACCAACAGAATTTGGAATTTTTTTTGTGAATGTATTCAAATATGCTCCACAATCGAAATTTAAATCGTCAGGAACTCTCATAGAACCAATCATATTGCCATTTCGTTTGTTTAAAACAATTATTGGTTTTGTATCCATATATCTCATGCAAATAACTCCTTGTATATTGTGTGGCGAATCTAATTTTACAACGTGACAATGTCCTAAATCGTTGACTTGAAATTTTTGTTTGTATAAATTAGACAAATGCTTTTTATAATTTTGCAATTCTTGAGCTAATGGATGGTGATTGTGTATAAATGGTTCTATAGAATCAATATTTTTGAACAATTCTAAAGGAACTTGACCATTCCAGTGCATCCTTTTTCCTGTATTGAAAGCAGAAACAAAATTTTCAATGTCCATCATAAATTTTCCTGGTCTCCAAGGATTTGGTTTTTTTTCCATCAGTTCTGGAAAAGCTTCAACTCCCCTTGTTTGAAGTTCTAAAGGTATGTCTGTATTTTTTCCACCATCACCAAAGAATCCTATAATCGCAAGAAATGTAATATATGGATCGTGGCAGTCTTTGAAAAAAGCTTCCCACACAACTAGTGAGCAAGATTGTTTTGATGTATCATATGAACATAATACTATATTTTTGTTATCATCCGGTTGTCCGTTATCAACAGCCATAGGATCTGAACCACAAGGATGATGGTCTACATATATTATAGGTTTTTGAATATCTTTTCCTGGATGAATGTCTGTGACTATCACAATATCGCAATCTTTTGGTATATCTTCGTTTTGTATAAGAAAAACTTCTCCTTTAGAGATAGTTCTAACTCTTTTTGCTCTGCTTTTAACCAAGTGATACATCATACTTCCAGAAGTAATTCCGTCAGCATCCCAATGTGTGGCTATAAAAACATCTTTCCCATCAATGAGTTTGAATAATTCTTTCTTTAGATCTTTCATAAAAAAGCCCTCAATTCTTTTTATTGAAGAGAGTATGGGATTTATATGTTTATGCAATTTTATTCATACACATTATCTAAAACCTTCAAAATCTCATTCAACACTTCCTCTTCACTCTTTTCTCCATCAATATGATGGTCTGCATATTTTAGGCTGGGAAGTCCCACATTTCTGAATCCGTGTAAAACGACTTTTTCATAATATTCATCATTGTGAACGTAATTTCCTGCATCGTATCTTTTTAATCTTCTTTTTAAGATTGTTTCTTCACATACATTTAATGCAATTTTTTTGTCCAATATTTGTCTTAAACGTTCGTCAGCAAAAAGAAGAAAACCTTCAACAAGTATTATTTTTTTTGGCTCAACTTTCCGTGTTCCCATTCCTTTTGATGTATATTCTTTCTTTTTGTAAATAGGAGTTTCTACAACATTTCCTTGTTTTAATAATTTTAAATGTTCATACATTGTATCAATATCAAGAGCTTCAGGTATTTCAAAATTTGTGTACGTATTATTGCCAATCTCAAATTTAGGTATTTTATGGATGTCTTTAAAATAGCTATCAAGTTTTATGTAATCAATTTCAATATTTTTCTCTTTAAATTTCTTTAACACACTTTCTACAGCAGTCGATTTTCCAGAACCAGTTGCACCTGAGATGCCTATTAAAAAGACCATAAACTTGGAATTTAATCACGTATATTTAAATTGTGCTTATGTGTTTATTTAGTCATTTATTGATTTTACCCCAACCTTCTATCTTTCAGGACTTCAAAGAATGCATCAAATATAGGTTTGTCTGTTGTAATTAATGAGAAATCAGAATGTGTGTCTATGCATATTTTTCTTACTTTTCCGATGTGTTCGTCCAATCTTGTTTTATACTGCGAACTTAGTCTTGGGGATATAAATGTTCTTAATATGGAACGAGACTCAGAATCTTTTAATTTATATTCGCCTCTATAATCCATATCATATTCTTTTTTGTCTAGCAACATAACAACTTTAACATCGTTCTTCTCAACTAAAGATAGTCCAGCTTCAATCTCTTCGATAGGATATAGAAAATCTGATATTAAAATAACAAGACTTCGTGAACCTATAGTTCTCTTTATTTGTCTCATAGCTTTAAGAAATTGTGATTCGCCTTCAACTTTCAGATTATTCATCTCATCAATCATATGAGCTAAGTGCGATCTTCCTCTTTTTGGTTTAAAGCTATTCACATCTTGAGAGAATGTTGAAAATTGAAATTTTTCGTTCTCCCTCATTGTCAAGTATGCAAAACCAACAGATAGCATTGAGGCGTAGTCCCACTTTTTCTCAAATTTCATCGATGTGGATGCATCCGTTATTATGTGAATAGTTAGGCTTCTTTCTTCTTCAAATCTTCTTATATGAAGTTTATCAGTTCTTCCATAAACATGCCAATCAATCCTTCTGAAATCGTCTCCAGGCGTATATTGTTTGTGATCTTCAAATGTAAGTCCGTGTCCTATGTTTATGGATTTTCTTGCACCAATATAATTAGATGTAACTCTTTTCTGTATGACTAGATTAAATCTTGCAAGTTGATCTAGGAATTCTGCGCTTATCATTTGAATATACCAATGTTATTTACTAATTACTTAATTTGTTTAAGTATTTCTTTAATCGCATCATCCGTACTGATTCCACGTCTTTCTGCTTCGAAGTTCAATATAATCCTGTGTCTTAGTATAGGAATTGCAACAGCATTCAAATCCTCGTTTGTTACGTGATTTCTTCCTTGAATTAATGCACGCGCTTTTGATGCGACTATCATATTAATTGATGCTCTTGGAGATGCTCCATATTCAATCAATGTTTTTCCTTTTCTTGTTGCTGTAACAATTTTAACAGCTCTTTCTTTAATATCTTTTGAACAGGGAATTTGTCTTACATAACTCTGCAATGCCAGAATCGATTCTTTGTTAAGGATTTTTCTTACTGGAGGAACTCTCATTATAGACGAATATCTTTCAACGATTTCAAGTTCATCTTCCATTGTAGGATATTCTGTTTTTATCTTGAACAAAAATCTGTCTGACTGAGCTTCTGGTAAAGGATATGTTCCTTCCTGCTCAATAGGATTTTGTGTAGCAAGTACAAAGAATGGTTTGTCAAGAATAAATGTTTCAGTTCCAACTGTAACTTGCTTTTCCTGCATCGCTTCTAATAAAGCTGATTGTGTTTTAGGGGTTGCTCTGTTAATTTCATCAGCTAATACAATGTTTGCAAAAAGTGGGCCTTGCTGAAATTTAAATATTCTTTTTCCATTTTGCTCCTGAAGAACATATGTTCCTGTAATATCTGAAGGCATTAAATCCGGAGTATTCTGAATTCTTGAAAAACTAAGATCCATAATATCTGCCATAGTTTTTACCATTAATGTCTTAGCAAGACCTGGATATCCTTCAAGCAAAGCATTTGCATTACACAACATTGCTATTGCTATTTGTTCAAGGGCTTCTTGTTGACCCACAATTACTTTTCCAACTTCGGCGAAAACCGCACTAAATGTTTTTCTAAATTTATCAGTACTTACCATTCTCAAACCTCCTTTTGTTATTAATGAATGTTACTCTATTGTTATTATATTTCATCATTGCACCTCTGCTATGTTTTTGTAATAATTTTTAACGAGCTCTTGTTGGTCTCTTGGAATTTGTTCTTGGAATGATTGTGCTCCAACAGCAGTTATTTCTTGAGGATAAGCAGCTTCAAATGTTGCAGGTTGTACATCCTTGATATTTCTTATATCAATTTCACTATTTGACGAACTTATTTGAATCTCAATTTCCTTATTTCCAAGCATAGCAATCGACTTCTTGCCGTATATATCCTCATTTTCTCCTATTCCGCCTTCTCCTTCTCCATAACCTATCACGTCCTTATATATTTTATTGAGAATTGAGGGTAAATTCCATTGTTCAACCCCACTATCTAAGCTAAGATCAAACAAATGTATGTTTAAGGGAGCTATTAATATGATTATAATTGAAAGAAATGCAATCACAAAAATATCTTTTTTTGCTCTTTCTTTGTTGAAAAATTCGGACATTCTAACCTCTTTTATTAGCTTTGCAACATCCAAATGTAAATCATATACAAACATATTACTTTCATCAAGATTATCAACTGCTGTTCTTAATCTTTCGTTAAGTTCAGGATATCTCATTTCTATTTCCTTAAATTTGTTTATTGAATTGTTCTTTTTATACAATGTGACTAAGTATATTATGGTTGGAATTAAAGCGACTATCCAAGAAAGTCCAATTGTAATTACAATTAAAAATGAGATTAAAAAAACAATTATTGCTCTTAATAATGTAAAAAATATAATAATGTTTTTAAATCCAAAATTTACTTCATTTGCTAGTTTTTCAAATCCCATTATGATCCAGCCTCACAAGTATCTATTTGATCTTCAAGTGTATTTATTTCACTTCTTATCCTACTAATTTCTTCAGCAATACTTTTACTTTCATCCCAAATTTCTTTTTTATCTTTAACACAAACTTGGGTTTGTCTTTGTGTTTTCTCTAATTCTTTTTCTGTATCACTTATTTGTTTTTGAAGTTTATTTTTTTCAGTTTCAAGTTGATCTTTAGATTGTTTTACTTCTTTGTACTGTTCACTCAAGCCAGTTTCTCTTTTTTCTTGAAGAGTAAGATCTTCTTCAACATCAGTAAGTTTTGCAATTTCTAAATTTAAACTTTCTCTAAGATTATCAATTTCTTTTTCTGTTTGTGATAAGTCAGAAGCTGTTTTCCGCAAATTTGTGTTAAAAAAGACTGTTGAACCAGCAACTAATAATGCCAATGCTAGAGTAATGAAAATTAATATGAAATTTACATTTTGTTTTATGTATGTCATATTATGACTCCGCAAGACAAGAATCTAATTCCTGTTTTCTATCATTTCTTTCGTCTACAACATTTAATAAATCTTCTTTTAATTCTGTGTTTTCTGCAAGTAATTCATTTCTTTGAGTATTGCATGATTGATATGTTTTTTCTTCTGTAACCAATCTATTTTGTCTTTGGACTACAGTTTCTGAAAATACTTTTATTTGACCTTCAAAACTTGCACTTGTTTCTTGTGTTTCAGAATATTGATTTATCAAGTCCTGTTCATATTGTGCTTTTGCTGATAACTCATCTTGGCTCTCTTCAAATCTAGATAACTGTGTTGTCAGTTTTGATTCCATTTGGTCAAGCTCTGCATCTTTATCCACAAGTTTGTTGTAGAAAAAACTTAATTGGAAGTGATAAATGAATGCAGCAGCCAAAAAAACGGCAGATACAAAAATAACTAATACGAGTAAATTGAAATTAGCGTGTTTTCTTGATGAATCTGATGGTTTTTGAAAATTACCTGTAATTTTATCTGGTAGTTTATTAGATATCGCGGTTTCTATTTTGTTTCCTATGTTTGTTCCGAACCCTTCGATTTTTGATGAGACTGAAGAAATGCTGCTATCAATGCTATTTCCAATGCTACTTCTAATTGTGTTTATAGTACTCACGTTTTTGTCTATATCTTTCTTAATTTCTTTGTCCAATTTGTCTAGTTGTTCGGATGCCATTTTCAATTTCTATTTATTCTCCTTTTGTGTTCCCATAAATAATTTTATGTTCATTTATCCTTCTAATAAATAATTCCACTAAAAACAATATCAGCGCAATTATTATTAAGGGCCATCTGTAATAAACATTATCTGATTTTATTCTTCTTGAATTTATTTTAATTTGTTCAACTAATTTTGCTACATCGTTGGGATTTAATATTGAACCTCCAGTAGCCCTGACTATTTCTGGCAATTGTGGGTTCATGCCCATATTTTTGAATTCTGTATTATAGTTGACGGCAAATTTTGTTCCTAGTAACGAAATGTATCCAGTTCTTGAAGGTATGTATGTAGAAGAGTATAAATCGTTATCTATTTTTGAAAAAGTAAGTCCTTCTACTTGAGGTTTTGTTTCACTTTTAACTAATATCTCAAATCCTTCATCAATATGAGTATCTTGAACATCTACATAAGATTGTTTTCTCCTATTTAAATCTCCAGCTGCCCAGTTAATTGATCTTGAAATTAATTGCGAATTTTCTCTTCCTAATAACTGTCCTGCCCATTTTCCGCCGTCATCAGTACCCAAAGAAACAATTCTTCCCAATCCAAATCTCCAAGAAACCAAAACAGGGAACCCTGAAGATGTTGATGCTAGAAGTTGTGCAGCTGATTTTGGTACAATCTGATTATAACCTCTAATTGAGGCACTCAGATTTATGTCTTTTGTGACGAAGTGATTTTGATCAACAATAACAATTCCGTATTCGCCAGTTAAATTTCCAGAATCATCTTCTGGCGGTCTTCCAAACGATGCTCTTAATTTATTAGATTTATCTGCTTCAAAATAAATTCCTCTTCCATCTTGTGCAATTTGTTGCATGTATGTTGCGTGAATTTTCTTTCCAGTTCCCACAGTATAAACGTGCATTCCATCAGCTGCAGCTTTTGAAGCGATTGTTCTTGCATGATTTATGCCATCTGTTCTTCCGTCTGAGAGTACAACAATATTACTTGCGCCAGGCTGATCTTTTAATAAATTATATGCTCTCTCAATTGAAGGTCCAATAAATGTCCCTCCTCCACTTTGAAGAGATCTTATTTTATCAATCATATCTGTTTTTTTGTCTGCCAAAGGTCCAAGTTGAGAAATTACATAAGGTTCAACATTAAATGCAATAACTCCAACATTATCTGTTGGTTTAAAATCGTTAATCATACTTATTGCTTGAGCTTTAATAACGTCTAGAGCGGTTGTTCCAAATCCTACAGTTGCTCCTGATGTACCAGAAATGTCTATAAGTAAAAATACGTTAATATCTCCATCTTCGTTTCCTGGAACTCCGACTCGTACTGGAAGAATTGTTTCAAGATATGAATTTTGATAATCTCCTAAATTATAAGAGTTTTCTCCACCAATAACAATTAATCCATTTCCGTCTATAACATAATTACTTAATTTATCAACATCTTTGTTGTTTAATACAGAAAGATCATTTAATATTACTGCATGATAATTTCCTAAATTTTCGGGAACTTCGTTTGCAATAGTTGGATTATATAAAACTTTTAATAATTCTTCAATGGGACTTGATTTTTTTGTTATGAATAATATGTTTGGCTTATCAACAACTTCAACAGTTTTATAATAAATATTATTTTCGCTAAATGTATCGTCTGTTGTAATTTTTGCAGTCATTTCATGTACACCTTCTGAAAACTTTCTTCTGAAAATTATTTCTTCATAGTCAGTTGTTTTTTCAAATTCTTGAGTGCCATCAATATCTAATGTGACTCTGTATTGAACTTTGCTTGGGTTCGAAATTTTTAATGAAAATCTGTTATCAACATCTGCAACAGTTTTTCTTGGACCTAATATTTGTACCGATACATCTGTTTTTTGTGGTTTTAAATCTATAACATTTATTGTCGAATTTACAGCGACTGCATATAATCCAACATCTCCCAAATCGCGTCCTGTGTTTACATTTCCGTCTGAGACCAGAAGAATGTTATCGTTACCTTTAATTGCGCTCAATAAACCATCACCAATTCCGCTTTTTTCTCCGCTCGCAATAATGTTCATATTTGTAGGAAAATATTTATCTAATTGGGATTTTAGTCTGTCTGCGACGCCAGTATCAAATATTTCAAAGCTTGAACTTTTGTCTGCCAAAATTGTAAGTTTTTCGTCGCCTTCAATCGTTACTTGTTGTGATATGAAAGGCGATGCGGCTGCGATCAAAATTATGATAATACATATGCTTCTTATTATTCCAATAAAAAATGAAAGTTTTTTTCTTTGAGGTTTTGAGATATGCCATTCTTCTTCATCTTTTTTGTTCTTGAATTTGATCCACTCTTTTTTTAAGAAAAATATAATTAGGATTACTGCTGGAATGATTAACGCGATATATCTTGGATTATCAAAGTTAATGAATGCCATATTCACCTCGTTGTGAAAATTGAGTTGTAAAAATATAACCCTCCTTCCAGTCCCCCCACCACCCACCCATCCTGGTTAAGTTACTGTTAAAAAAATTGCACAAAATGTGTTGAGATATCATTATACATCCCCCCTTCTTTTAATATATAATATTTCAAATAGCATCATAATTGCAGCTGCTAATAGAAGATATGGCACAATGCTCTGTTTTTCTTTCTCTTTTACAGATGTTAATTGATCAATTCTATTCGAAAATTCAGGGGGTCTTCCTGTCTTTCCTAATCTGCCTTCTTTTTCGTCAACCAAATTTACAGCCAATTTTTTATTTCCGACTTCATAAATTCCGTGTTCGTCTAAAAGCAATGTTGCGGTTTTTAATAATGAAGAAGGCGTTTTTACGTCCTGTGCTGAACCAAGATTTAATAGTGTTCCTCCTTTGAAATTGTAGTCTGACAAATCTTGGGATTTTACCATATAATTCACTAAATTGTGCCAGAAAATAGGATATGAAGGTGAATATCTGAAGTCTGTTTCTTCATCAAAAATTCCATAAAATATTGATTTTCCAAGACCTAAATCTTTTATGGCAATTATTGGTTCGTCTTCATCCGATTTTGCAATAACTAATGTGTTAGGGTCTGCTGTTGTAGAAAAATGTTGTCCAACTAATCCTAATTCAACATCTTTTGTTATTTGA
>CAYJUR010000016.1:0-12759 GCA_964373405.1 uncultured Methanosarcinales archaeon
GAGCTCTTTGAAGATAAAGCAGAAGAAATTCGTTCTGGTAAAAACAAATACTTTACAATGCTTGAAGTTGTAAGAAAACTCTCTAGTTTTATTGATAAGAAAAAACAGCCTGCCGGCCTAGATTTAGCAAAAATGTTTGGAAATATCTTGATGAAAAGATCCTTTGATGCAGTAGGTTCATGGCATGTCAAAGGATTGTTCCTTGGTATGATGCACTTCCAAGACAAATACAACGAGGATCTTGAAAGATTACAAAGATGCGATATTCACTACCTTACACCAGATCTTAGAATCATTCCATTCTGTGCATTTAATGTAATTCCAGAATGGTATAGAGATAGAATACAAAAGAAATATTCTATCACCGTTGAAGAGTGGGAAAAAAGAGAAGGAGTTAAACTAGAAGATGGCCTCTACAGAGGTCTTATGCGAAGAGGTGCAGGTGACGAATTGGCAGTTGGTTGTGCAAAAAGCCAGATGATGCATCAGGCACAACAAGCATTGATGTAGATATTATACAAATCATTTAATCTAAGACCTTAATAGAACAGAATTTACTTTTTTGATAGTTGAAACTACTTTTCATTTCGCCTAGATACACAGGAGGTATTGGAGGCCATGCTACAATGCTTGCCAGCAAGTTACGTGATTATGGATTTGAAGTAGAAATAATGCATGTTCCTCACATCCCCATCAAAAATTTGAAAAATCCTAGCTTTGCTGTTCTTAGTACATTAAAAGGAATGTTTAGTAAACGAAATTACGATATCGTTCATGCATTTAATCTTCCATCGGCATTTGCAATGCGATTTGCAAAAGGTAAAAAGAAAGTTTTGTCATTACATGGAGTTTATAGCGAGCAGATAAAGGCTATACATTCAAGCACACTAAGTAAAATTACAAATACTGTAGAATCTAAAATTTTGAAATGGCCAGACGCCCTAACCACTGATTCAAAAGCAACTCAAAGTGAATACAACAAAAAACTGGGATTGGACTTTGAATATTTACCATCCCCACTTGATATTTCTAAATTTAAGAAAATTTCTGATGTCAAAAAGGTAGAAAATCAAGTGGTATACGTTGGAAGAAACAGCTATGAAAAAGGAATCGATATATTACAAAATATAGAACCGCAACTTAATGGTCACGTAGTTTATTGCACTAACACATCATGGGAAAATGCTATGAAAACTATGAAAGCATCTAGTGTGGTAGTGGTTCCATCAAGAATAGAGAGTTTACCTACGACTATTAAAGAAGCATTTTACCTTCAGGTGCCTGTAGTAGGGACAAATGTTGGCGGCATTCCAGAATTGATAAACCACTATAAAACAGGGATATTGGTTCCTCCAAATGATCCTCAACAACTTGCACAAGCAGTAAATCAGCTATTGGCAAACAAAGAATTCGCAAAAAAACTAACTACAACAGCTTTTGATTTTGTAATGAATAACATGACTTGGGATACTATTTTACCTAAATACATTAAATTCTATGAAGATCTTTTGAATTAATATTCAATTTATAACATTATCTTCATTAAGCCATGTTCTAATCTAGTTTGAAACTTCCAACCAAGTTTTTCTTTAGTAAAACTTGTATCAGCTTGACTTTTTTTGATGTCACCATCTAAAGGTTTTGAAAAAATTATCTCAACATTAGATCCTGATATTTTTTTCATAATCTCTGCTAGTTCTTTTATTGATGTAGCTACTCCAGTTCCAATATTATAAAAACCATTATTCACTTTGCTTTCCATAGCAACTAAATTTGCATTTATAACATCTTCTACATACACAAAATCTCTTACCTGTGTACCAGCACCGTTTATTACAAGAGGTTTATGTTCGTGAATGTTTTGCATGAATTTTGTAATTACTCCTGCATACGAACCATTCTGCCCTATTCCATACACATTGAAATATCGCAATCCAATCACTGTGACTCCAATTTTAGAATATTTCTCAGCCAGTAACTCAGCTTCTAGTTTTGTGTTACCATATGGATTTATTGGTTTTCGTTGGAAATTTTCTTTGATAGGTATTGTAGATGTATTTCCATATACACTTGAACTACTAGCATATACTAATTTAAAACCAAATTCTTTTGCTAATTTTAAAATATTTTCCGTACCACGTACATTAACATCATTGTATTCATCCCTTTTTAAGAAAGATTCTGGAACTGCAGTAAGTGCAGCTTGGTGAAAAACACCATCGGCGTTTTTCAATAATTTTTTTATTTTATCATAATCACGAATATCTATTTTACAAAACTGAATTTTATCTAATACCTGTCCTAGAGTTTCTAATTTCCCTAGGTGAAGATTATCTATGACTGTTACTTGATGCCCTAAATTTGCCAAGTATTTTACGAGGTGACTTCCAATAAATCCAGCACCACCAGTAACAACAAAATTCATAAAATACGCTCATTGGAGTACCACTCTTTAAGTTTTGTAATGATTCTTAATACAAATTTATATAAAATCTAAAACCAGCAACGCCTTTGGAAGTAATTATTAGGAGAAAATCAATGACTGAAGAAATGAGTAACTTTAATAAAATAAAACAGCAAATCAACACAAAAGAAATTCCTGTATGCGTTGTTGGCATAGGAAGGATCGGTCTTCCAACAGCTTTGTCTTTTGCTAATTTTGGTTTCCGAACAATTGGAGTAGATATTAATGATAAGCTTATTGAAAAAATAAACTCTAATATTTTTCCATTAAAAGATGATGAACCTGGGTTCGATATCATCTTTGATAATGTAATGAAAAATAAAAAATTTTATGCAACAAAAAATTTACATCAAGCCATATCAGGCTCTAAACTCATAATACTGTCATTACCAACACCCATGGATGACAAAAATGTTCCTGATTACTCTGCGCTAGTTTCAGTTGCACAAGCTCTTAACAAAACATTAACAAAAGGCAGTATAATAGTTGTTGAAAGTACAGTAGAGCCAGGATTTATCGAAGATAAACTAATTCCAATAATAGAAGGAAACAATAACCAGTTAACAGCTGGAAAAGATTTTAGTATAGCTGCATGTCCTGAAACTGCAAATCCAGGTGAAATATTAAATGATTTTCGTAAGCTTCCACGAATAGTAGGCTCCATAGATAATAATACTACGGATCTAATTTCAGAAATCTATCATAAGGTGTTTAATGTAGAAATAATTAAGATGCCTAATTGTAGAACTGCAAATGCAGTAAAATTAACCACCAATGTTTTTCGAGATGTAAATATAGCTTTTGTAAATGAACTGGCACTTTTATTTGAAAAACTTGATATTGACATAATTCAAGTTTTGCAGGCAGCAGCAAGAAAATACAATTTTCAAGTACATTATCCTGGTGCTGGTGTAGGAGGACCTTGCTTGCCAGTTAATTCATATCAATTGTTAAATTCTGCAGATTGGGCTAACGGTTCTGGATTGCTAAAACTTGTAGATGTAGCACGAAAGATAAACGAATACATGCCATCTCATGTTATAGAGTTACTCTCAAAATCTCTAAAAGAAAAAGGACTTTTTGGTAAAGAAATCACTGTAACAATATTAGGTGTTTCATACAAACCTAATGTCAAAGACATCCAATTGTCTCCAGCAGAAAATATAATAAAAAAACTAGATTCTATGAACGCAAAAATCAAAATTTATGATCCATATTTTAAATCAACTACCATATTTTCACACAAAACAGAAGAAAATCTCATTGATGCAATTACTAATTCTGATGCATGTATTTTAGTTACAGCACATAATGAATTTCTAGAAATTGACCCTGCATTTCTTACTAGTAAGATGAAATCTCCTATAATCATTGATACTAGAGGTGTTTTTGACCCACATGTAGCTAAAAAAGCTGGTATAACTTATAGAGGAATTGGACGTGGTGGAGTATAGCTTTATCACAAGAAACTATTACAGATATAAAACATATACTAACTTTAAGATATAATCCATCGCAAAAAACATTTCTTAACAAATTAGAATGGTACGATTTTGTTGAAAAAACCAGACCTAATTCTGCAATTATTGAAAATATAATAACTGAAACAATTTCTGATATTATTGGACAACGAAAAAAGGTCTCAATTGCATTGAGTTCTGGCGTAGATTCTACCTTAGTAATTTGTTTATTGAGGAAAACATTTCCAGAAATAAATATCGAATCTGTTTCTGTAACATTTTCGGACAGTGTAGACGAATCTCCAGAAGCAATTAAAATAGCAGAAAAATTCGAAACCAATCATCACGTTCTATTAATTGACAATTTTTTCAAAGAATTACCAAAAGCTATTAGTATTACAAAACTCCCCTATTGGGATTTACATTGGTATAATATAACAAAAAAAGCTAAATCTCTTGCTAATGTTTTTTTGTCAGGTGATGGCGGTGATGAATTGTTTGGAGGATACACGTTTCGTTATCAAAAATTTTTATCACTCATCAAATCAAATTTTACAGTATTAGAAAAAGTTAAGGCTTATCTTAATTGCCATGAGAGAGATTGGGTTCCAGATCAAGAACAAATATTTGGAAAAAATATCAGCTTTTCGTGGGAAGAAATTTACTCATTATTGTATCCTTACTTTGACAATAGTCTAGATTCATTATCACAAGTTTTTCTAGCAGATTACAACGGAAAATTGTTATACAATATGGTGCCTCTATACAATAAATTTCATAATTTTTTTAACTTGACATATATAGCTCCACTGTTATCTGCTAAACTAATCTCATATGCTACTCATTTGCCAATATCATCAAAATATGATCACGAAAGAAATATTGGAAAAATTTTACTTAGAAAAATACTGCAAAAACATCACATTGACAATTTGATCACAGAAAAAAAACAAGGATTTTCTGTTAACACAGTTAATCTTTGGAATAATTACGGACACAAATTGTGTAAATATTATCTAATTAATTCAAGAATTATTGAAGATGGCTGGATAAATAGTGAATGGATAAATAAATACATAGACAAAACTGATCTAAATGTGAGATATATCAACAAATTTTTGGGTTTGTTGGCCTTTGAAATTTGGTATAGATTATTCATTACTAAAGAAATTTCAGAAAATGAAATCCTAGAACTATAAATTAATTTTTTAAAGTGGATTTTAACATAGTAACAAATTTTCTAGCTATAACATTCCAATTAAAATTACGTTCTATGAAAAGACGACCTTCAATTCCCATAGATTTTGATAAATCTTGATTATTTAACAAAGTAGATATCTTGGCACTCCACCCCGCAGAATCCCCCCTCTCTACTAGAAAACCAGTTTTGTTATCCTGCATTAATTCTGGAATGCCGCCAACATTAGTTGCAATAACAGGTTTTTTCATTAATTGTGCTTCTTGTAGAGTTAACGGTGACATATCAATACCGCTAGCTAATGCATAAACATCAACTTCGCTTAGAAATTTTCTAACTTCAACTGGATACTGTAAATGACCTAGCCATTTGAAATTATCATATTTTTTCAGAGCAGATAAAACATAATCTCTGTATGGACCATCTCCAACCCAATAAAATGTAACATCAGGCATTGATTTTATAGCCTTTGTAAATGTTAACATCTCTTTTGTCTTGCCCCAAATCATGGCACTTTGTAACAAGCCAACACATGGATGATTTAATTCCAAACCTTTCTCGTAATACCAATTTGATGGATTGATCCCTTGATACAAAACTTCAGTATTTTTATCTGGATAGCGTTTTTTTACAATATCTTCTAGATGTCTGCAAATAGGTAAAATGGTATTGGCTCCTTTGAAACATTTTTCTGCTATTCGTTCCTTAAACCAAATTATTTGACGTTTTGGGGGATATTTATACAGCGTTTCCTTTGCCATATTACTTTCTGACCAATAATCTCCTCTTAGATGAACAAAAAGTGGGATATTAAATTCCAAAGCAGCTAATCCAAAATTTGTTTGTCTATCTACAAATATCGCATCAGGCTTGAACTCATTTATTAATTTTTTAAATTTACTTTTGTTTTGAAACCATTCAGTAACTCTTCTACTAGGAAAGCCAGCGTAGATGTCAGTATCAACAACTAGCTTGTATTCTATCCCATTTTTTTTTAATTCTTCACCAAATTCTTTCAAATGAAAAAACTTAGATGGCGAGCCTCCAATAAGCAATTTCATTTTTATTATATGTTTCAAAGTTGTGTATAGATATTAAGATATATGAAAAATTTTATGATATTTATTGAATGTTAATTTTATTAATTTTCATCACTGTCGTAGATCCATCAAGACCTATGGAATAAGATTTGTTTAACTCTATGCCGCTTTGTTGTTTTTCAATACTAAATTCTTCTTCAATTAAATTATTATACATTAAAACGTGTTTAATTCTATTAACAGATAGATCATTAAAATAGCAACCATTTTCGTTATCCCATACACTACGATGTTGTTTTAATGTCGGGAAATATCCACGATAAGCTGTTACGTAAGCATATTTTTTAGTTATCCTCACTATCTTAGATAAAAAACTATCAATATCGTATACATGATCTATAACAGAATGTGAAAATACTAGATCATATTCATCTTTTATATCTAATTTAATAAAGTCGCCACAGATAAAATCAAACTCTGACTGTTTGGTACAGTATTCTATAGCAGGTTTACTAATGTCTATACCAACATATCTCTTATCAAAAAATAGCTCTTTGAATTTGATGGGATAAATACCTGTTCCACAACCTATCTCTAAGACTGTGTTAATATCGTTCTTTTCTTTTAAAAAATTTATAAAATTTTTGTGTATGAGTGGAGTCCTATTGAATAAAGTTTCATACCATTCATAATTGATTTGATCTATTTTCTGCCATCCTTTTCCGTATGAAGATTTTTTTAAATCACTAATTCTTTTTTTTAAACCTTTTCGCCCTAGATTATTACTTCTGATAATTTTGATAATATTCTTAAAAGGATTGAGTTGAGTCATATTATCAACATAATTTTTACAATTATTATAGCTGTTGAATATCATTAATGTCTAATCATTTTAGAACATGAAAAACTCTTTGTATTAATATGATATTTTTTGTTAGTGATGTTGATATAGTCATTTCAAAATATAAAAAACATTGAAAAAAACTCTACCTTTTCGCTTATGGTTTTATTTTAGAAATGGATGGTCAACATATTTCGCCTTCATCTTTGCTGCAATTAATACTCTTACTGTAACTTACTTTCTTGCTATAGAAAACTATCCATTTCTAAAGGCAACATTTCCATCATTTCTACATTATATTTTAATTATTTCATCTATCGGAATACCGCTACTTGTAGGAATAGGATATATTCATTTTAAGAAAAGCCAAGCATATACTTCAGAAGCAGATATCGTAGCAGAGGTTCACCCTCTTCATTTTCGTCTTCCCCCAGGTTGGCATATGGAAGTGTTATTTCCATTATATCTAAAATTAAGTCAGATGATGATTAAATGGTCAAAAGATGAAAAACTAAATGACAAAGAACTTCAAGAATTATCGGAAATACAAAAAAAAATTGACATTCTCATAAAAGGAGGATATGTAGGACAACCATACCAAAAAATAGACACTGATTACTCACAGCTTAAAAAAGATAATTCTTAAAATCATATCTATCTGATAACTTTTGATGCTATCTTTTTGAATTTACTAAAATAAAATCTATTAGCTACTAAAAAGAAAAATATTCTAATTTTTTTTATTATATATGATGAATTCTTAGAAATAGTTTTTTGTTTTTGACATACCATTTCAAAAATTTCATCCCATAATTTAGCACAACTATCAGGATCACAAAGTTTTTTTATGAAATTATATTCCTCTTCAGCTAGCTTTTCTCTAAATTCTTTTGATTCTACTACCATATCTATAATATTAGCTAAATCTTTTGGATCTTTGGTTTTAGGTAGAAATGGAGCTGTGACTTCTTTTCCATTAATAATGTACTTAATTTTAGGATCGGGATAATGGATCACAGGTTTTTTACAAAAAACTGCTTCTCGTTCTACATTTGCTTGAGTTCCTAATCCAATTTGTCCTATAATGGCATCTGCAAAAACATAATATCGCGGGAGCTCCTCACGTTTTATTAAAGGTATTAATTTTACTTGTGGTGGCTTAGTTTCTAAAAAATGTTTATTTATTTTTCTTTCTTCTTCATTACGTTCTTCAAACCATTCTACCTGAAGAACTTCAAAATCTGTTTTACATAAACGTAAAGCTTCCCAAATTATATCAATTCCCTTAGATGGCCCTATTCGTTGTGCACTGAGAAATGTGAATTTTGTTTTCTCTCTCTCTATTGGTCTAACAGC
Organism: uncultured Methanosarcinales archaeon; assembly: GCA_964373405.1. GTDB lineage: Archaea > Nanobdellota > Nanobdellia > Woesearchaeales > WJKV01 > CAYJUR01. The sequence continues at coordinate 8,360 of CAYJUR010000016.1, forward strand.
ATCATTAAAAATAGTTGTATCCACAGGAATCATCCCATTTAATGATATAGCATCTTTTCTGTATTTTTTCAAATAACTGTATAGCTCTTCATCAAACGCTATACATACAGAAGCATTTTCAAGTACTTTTTTATAAAATCGTCTTTCTAAAAAATTTAATGATGGAAGAGGTTGATTCAAAAAGGGATCCTTGGGATTTTTTATGAATGGCGGCGTTCTGATATCATCGCCTACGAAATACATAATATAATTTAGATCAGCTAAATATGCAAGTCTTGCACCTGCAAATGTGGTTAAACAGATATCAAAATCATCTTTAATCTCATTTATTTTTTTTAGATTTTCTGTAACTTTATATGAACTAAAAAACTCCATGTCATCTGCATACGTCTTAATTGCATTTCCTTCTCTTGGAAATGCAATTAAATGGATTTTGGATTTTTTTAGAAATTTACTAAGTACTAGAGTTTGATTACCTACATCGCCTATTCCAAGAACACGCAATGTCATGTTATTATATTAAATTATTTCTAAAGGATTTTTTGTTCTATGAAGTACAATTTCAAACGCTTCTGCAAAATTATATCCTGATAACCCACCCCATTTCTTTGCTACAGCCCTAGTCATTTCTTCATTTCTAGGATGTGGTGATTTTCTTATTTCATATTTATAGGAATTTAATGCAGAAATTTTTGTGTCGATTTCATCTGTAATATCAACAAACATATTTGGATTAAATTTATTTGGCCTTCGCCAAGATGAATCTGGAATTGATTCAAACGAAAATATGGATGAAACCGTAGAATCAGGAAATGGCCTTGCAGCAGTTATAACTGCTTCAAAAGTTATCCTATGATCCACGTTTAAATCATTATAATGATGAGTAAAAATTATCTGAGTTTTTAAATCTAGAATTGTCTTTTCAATTTGTTTTATTATTTTTAGAAGTGGAATTGTATCCATCTCTACATTTGGAAAATTTAAAAAAATTATGTCATTTATTCCTAGAATAGAACAAGATTTTCGTGCATGTTCTTGTCTTAACATAATATCTTTTTTTATAGCATCTAAATGAACAGAAGAAATCTCATAATCGGCCTTACTATAAAAGCCAGGCTGTCTTCTACCAGTTACTCCATCATTCATGAATAAAACAGTGATCTTGTTATTCTTTGATATTTTTTTTAATGTTCCACCCATACTAATAGTTTCATCATCTGGATGTGCACAAACAACTAAAATATTCATAATTAAATCTCTTGTTTTTGAATTTTGTTTAAACTTTGATTTGATAAGCTATTACAATAATTCATCTGTAGTAGCTGTTTTAAAGTTTGCATTTTAACCTTTTGCTATAAACAACCAAAATTATATTTTAGCAACTTTAATTGTTTTTATTTAAAGAATTGTTCGGCACCATTTCCTTCGTTAAACAATAAATCTATTGATGCCATATTAGGCAAAAATGGTTCGTAAACTTGTTTATAAACAGGATGTTGGAAATTCTGAAAATTAACAATTATATTATTTTTTTCAAAATCTTTTATGTTTAGATATTCCGTACCGAAAATACCAGAGAGATAAGTATCACAATTCAATTTTTTACAAATATCTAAAATTCTATCTGAACTACTAGACGAAATTTTTAATTCAGATGAAAAAATTATTTTTGTATTAATATGAAGATTTTTTAAAATAAAATTTATTATTTTTATGTTTAAATCAATTAATAAATCAAACTTTGTATCATAAATATCTTCAAGTTCTTTCCAATACAAATAAAAAAATGCTGCTTTTGAATAATTAATTTCTATTGTTTTTTTATGTTTTTCAATCCATTTTAATGAATTATCTATTTTCACTTCATTTAGTTTCATCCCAAATTTTAATTTTGTCGGTACAGTAAGCCACATGGACCCTTCTCTTACCCTTATTTTGTTTCTATTATGCCATCCATTTTTACTGTATTGAACATCATCAAGAAATACAAAAATATCTGAATCTTTGATTTTTTTAAAAAAACCTAACCATGGTAAATAATTTGGTTGATGTATAGCAACTATAGTCATTTTTATATCATATTATACAATTATTTTTAGAATAAAAATAAAAATTTAATGAGAATCATTTTGTTTAGACAACCCACCGCTTAATTTTAATGCTATAAAACCTACAGATACCGAATACCATCTAGTAAAGATCCTTATCACTATAACAAGTGTTAATGCTATTGAAATATCAATCCCTTGCAAAGTCAAAAAACCTGCAAGACTGCCTTCCACTACGCCAATTCCCAAAGGTAATAATGATGCTACACCTAGGATTATAGAAGTAGTATAAGTTGGAATTATAGTAAGTAATTCTATACTATCTATATCAAACGCTAATAAGACAAAATAAACTGTAATTGATTCAACTAACCAAAACAGCACAGATAATATGGAAGCATAAAAAACAATTCTGCCACTAGTAGATCTTTTAACTACCTCATATGATTCATAGAACGGTTCTATAAATTTTGATAAAAATTTTATCTTAGTTAATAGTGATATAAATTTTTGAAAAAATTTCTTAGACGAAATCAAAATGAATACTAATATTAGCAAGCTTCCAAAGATACCCATAACATAAATTCCTAACTCAAAATTCCAAATTCCAAATAATGAAACAACAACTATACCTATTACAGTATACAGCTGTTCTGCTAATACTATTGGGGCGGTTGTAGCTCTTGAAATTTCAAATTTTTTCTTTAGTAGTTGTGATTTTATTAATTCTCCAACTTTACCAGGTATAATAGTTAGTGCAACACCTGATAAATATATTATAAAATTATCTTTTTTTGGAACATAAATATTTGAATTTTTTAGTAACAAGTGCCATCTTGCAAATAAAATAAACCACGTTGCTGTAACAAGCGATATTATAATAGGAATAAATTCAATCCTAAACTTAGCTAATTTAGTGACTATATTAGTCACATCAGATACTATTAGAAAAGATGCATAAAGAATAACTACAATTACTATAACTATTAAAAATCTATTATCTAATTTCATAAATTCACAAAACTATAATGTTTTTCTAAATTCAGCCCAATATTTTCGTAAACCTTGTTCTAATGATATCTTTGCCTCCCATCCCAAATTCTTTTTTGCTCCAACAGGATTTCCTACAAAATAATTAACATCATAATTTCTTGGCTTTGTTTTTTTAATATCAGAATTCGATTTTGTTATCTTAGTAACTATCTTCGCTAGATTGTTTATGCTATTTCCTTTGCCTGTTACAAAAAGATAGATTTTTTCCTTTACCTTTTTTTGAAGAATTTTATTAACTAATTTTAATACTCCTTCTACTGCATCATCTATATACACAAAATCAAAAGTTTGATTTCCACCATCCACTGTAATACTATTTCCTTTTGCTGCTTGTCTCAAAAATTTCGGTATGACCCTATCAGGATGATCATTTAAACCACCATAAACATTTGAAAACCTAATAACATATGTTCTCATTCCATAGTTTCTCTCAAAGTTTCTCATCAAAACCTCAGAGGACAACTTTGTACTGGCATAGATATTAATCGGATTGAGAGGATCGGTTTCACTCATTCTTTTCTTTTGTTCTCCATAAACTTCTCTTGAACTTGCGTAGATGCACCAAATATTAGGATCAGTTTGTCGTATACAGTCTAGAATGTTTGCTGTTCCAAGAATGTTTGATTTTATGGTCTCAAAGGGTTTTTTATAACCCATTGGAACTCGAGATTCACCAGCTAAATGTATCACACCATCACAATTTTGTAATGCCTTTACAACTTGTTTCTTATTCAAAACATTCTTGCCCACTTTCAAGTCAAATCTCACAACACTATGTTTTTTTTGGAGTCTTTTACAAAGAGCTGTGCCAATAAGGCCTTCTGAGCCAGTTACTAAAATTCTTGACATATTTTGGTTCAAAATGTCAAATACTTATAACAGTTTATTTGCCACCTCTATCAAAAAATCTAGATAATTTTAAGTATCTCTCACAAAAGTTTGGGATGGTGGTTAACACAAATTTTTCAAAACTATCAATTGTTATACCGTGTTATAATGAAAAAAATACAATAGAGAAAGTTTTACAAAAAATTGATTCTGTTAATCTTCCTTTAGAAAAAGAAATAATCATAGTTGATGATAATTCCACGGATGGAACAAGAGAAATTATAAAAAAATTAGAAACAACAAATCCTAAAATCACAACTATATACAATAAAATAAACAGAGGAAAAGGATTCTCACTGAGACAAGGTTTTTCAAAAGCTTCCGGTGATATTATAATCATACAAGATGCTGATCTGGAATACGAACCATCACATTACAGAATACTTATAGAAACAATAATAAACCCCCGAT
>CAYJUR010000017.1:0-12334 GCA_964373405.1 uncultured Methanosarcinales archaeon
TTCAATAAATGTAGAATTTGTACTTGACGCTACAGCTTTTGCAAGCAATGTTTTTCCTGTTCCTGGAGGACCATATAATAACACGCCTTTTGGTGGTTTAATACCAATCTCTCTAAATAATTCAGGGTGATTTAATGGAAGTTCTATAACTTCCTGTATTTCATTAATTTCTTCTTTTAATCCACCAATATCTTTCCAACTAACATCTGGCTTTTCTATAATTACAAATTGTTCAACATTAAATCTTTTAGTAGTATTTATTTTTTCTATAACTGTTAAATTTTTTTGATGCGCTAATACCATATCTCCTGGATGTAAATCTTTGCACTCTTCAGAAATATCAACATAAAATTCGTTACCGTTTTTCAAACTCAAAATCGCTTTATCAGTAATAACATCTTTAACTTCACAAATTATAAAAGGAGGAGTTTTAAATTTCTTCAATTCGATTTTTAGAGCTTCCAAAGTTTGCTTTAATAATCTATTTTCATCTTCCATACCAGAAATCTCTGTAGCATAGCCATAAATAGCCCTATTTAAAGACTCTGTTTCATTTGATTTGATGGTCATATGAAAATTAGATATTTTAGAGTATATAAATGTTTCTCAAGTCTATATTTTCTATTGAAAACTCAAGTAAACCAAAATGATTTCCAAAATAGCCAATCCAAGAACCCAGTTGTGTTTCTTAAAATAAATTAACACAGAAATAGTTACTAGATTGATTAATGCCAATAAGAACATAGTAACTTCTAAAATCTCACCCATAAAATTATATTTATCACGCTTCGTTATAAAGTTTTCTCAACATTTATTCAACATTTGTGAGAGTTTGATGCAAACTTGACATCCCTGGGCGGGTGGATGACGGGCTATGTTTTCGAATAATTCTAAAAAAAATCCGTGACATTTATATATAACAAGCACATTAGAAAGATTACAATGGAAAGATTGCTCTACGCGTTATGGATTTTACTGATGATTTACCTAATCTATAGAATATTCACAAGAAAAACATTAAAAATCCAAAGTTTCTCAAAAATCGATGAAGTAGTCAATTCTGAGAAATACAAACCAAAAGGGCAGCATGATAATTAGATTTTTATTTGTTTTTTAGAAAATATTGAAAAATATGCGCTCTATTTTAATGTATTTTATTAAGGCTCCGCCAAAATGTATTATTAAATTTAGAAAATAAGTTGATATCTACTGAGAAAAATAATTTAGACAAAAATGGAATTTTGAAATTCAACGTTCATCATAAATCATCAAATCCTTCCTCAACTTCCCACTTAAAACTTCAATTTTAGTTTCACTAACAAATATATCATCCTCAATTCTAACCCCATATTTGCCTTCAAAATAAATTCCAGGTTCAATTGTAAATGTTTGCATCTTTTCTATTTGATTTTCGCCTCTAAAAAAAGGTTCTTCATGAACTTCTAACCCAAATCCGTGACCTAAAGAATGAATAAATTCAGATCCTAAATCTTGAACTGCCATGTCTTGTAAATTTTTGAAAAACAAATGCGGCTTTAACATCTTAATATATTTCTCCTGACAATTTAATACTCTATTATAACTTTTAATTTCGTTTTTAGAGGGCTTTCCAAAATAAATCGTTCTTGTTACATCTGAACAATAGCCATCTTTAAAAACGCCAAAATCAATTACCGTAAATCCTTTCAATTTAACTTTACCTTCTGGATGATAATGTGGCATTGAAGAATTCTTTCCAGAAGCAACAATTGTAGGATATGATAAACTATAACCATTCGTTCGTGCTTCATTATCTAGAAAATCTCTTATATCTATTTCATAAACAAATCTTTTCTTAGATCTATGTTTGTCTAACGCCAATTCCTTAAATAATTTATTAAATATGGAACACGTCATCTCAACATTGTTTTTAATAATTTTAATTTCTTCTTTTGTTTTAGTTGTTCTCAAATCATAAACTTCTTTTGGCAAAGATTTTTGTTGGCCTTTCAATTCTGTCTTGTACCAATTCGCATTTGCTAAAGGAATTACTTTATCATTCACTGCATAAGTATATTTACCACTTTTTGCTTCTTTTCCAACTATCTCATTAATCCAACCTATTAATTGTTTTTCATTTTTAGTCCACTTTTTCACACTAAAACCTTTAGCATATTTTTTGACTCTTTCAAATTCTAATTCATTAGAAACAACAAAAGGTTTCTTTGTTGCAGGAACAATTAACAAACCTTCTTTCTGCCTTGTAAAATAGAATAAAAAAGGATCGAATCTCTGAAACAAAGCAAACTTTAAATTATTCTTTTTAAGTATAGATTGGAGTTGGAGGAGTTTCATGGAATGAAAGTGTTTGTTGGATTTTATAAATGTGACTAAAAAATAGTATCTGAGAATATATTTTGGCGAAGCCCTGAATAAAGTAAGTATAAAACATAGCAAACTTTTTATATGTAACAAATTCAAAAAAAATAACTTTACCCAGTACTCCTACTAACATTTACTTTCTTCATTAATGCAGAACCACAATAAATAGGAGTTTCTACTTCCCATCCGTTTTGTTGGACTCTTTCTTTACTCAATTTAGAAATCGAATTAAACATACTCAATAAATTATCTGCAATTCTTATATCTTTTACAGACTTAACAAATTTCCCTTTTTTATATAACATTATTGCATCCCTAGGAATTGTAGAAAAATCCCCAGTTGTATAATTTTGAAATCGAGTATACCAAACATTAGTTACAACCAAACCAGTAAAATCATCATACAATTTCTTAGTACTTTCTTTGCCTGGAGAAATTACAATGTTACTAACTTCTGGAGATATTAATCCTGCATTTCCAGTAGTTTTTGTTTTATACCTAGTCGCAGACGAATAATTGTGAATATATGTTTTTAACACACCTTTATCAACAATTTTAGTAGTTTGCGCAGGACATCCTTCCGCATCGCACGTATTTGAACCCAGCCCATCCTTTAACAAACCATCATCATAAATAGAAACAAACGAAGGCATTATTTTCTTACCCAATTTTCCACCAAGAAAACTCCATCCCCCCTCAACAGCAGAAATTGATGTAGATCCTCCAAAATTATCTAACAAATTAGCAAAAGGATATGGTGTCATTATCATATCATATTTATCCGCATCAATATGTTCAGGATTTTTTGCAGTAACAGCGTCCATACCAGCTTGCTTTCCTGCAAGAGAAGGTTTACAATTTTTTAATGTTCTACCAACCTGATTTGCATACCCCGAAGCTTCTTTATCTGTATGAGCGCGAATAGAAAAATAATATTCTGTTCCTGTCTGATTACATTTTGCACCTTTCGATGTTAATATATTAGAAAATGTACGACCAAATTCAAAAACTCCTGAAGCTCTCTTTGCGCCTTCATTTAATGCCGAATTTATACCTTCTTCAACCAAGTCAACACTTTTGTCACTTAAATTCTCAATTTGTTTGTCATAATTCTCATTTTTAGAATACTTAAATGGACCTGGATAAATTCCTCTATAATTTTGATTTGGAGACATTGTTTTAACAAATTTCAATATATGTTTAATTTTTTCATCCGCAGTATTTTTATTCAAGTCATCCAAATTTGTAAATATAATTTTACCTTTAAAAGAAGCAAATATTCCCATAGACATTGCATCCCATGTTTGTGTCGCAACAATATTATTATTTGCAAATTTCACTTGCGTTTTCTTTCCCCCTTCTAAACACACTACAACATCATCTGCATTATTCTCAATCAATTTCTTATGCATATATTCTTGAATATCGTGTTTGTCCATTTTATTTTATCCTTATGCTTGAGAGTTTTATTGTTGGCCCACCCATAGTAACAGGAATTCCTTGCATAGGTTCTCCTTTTCCACAAGATCCCGAGAATCGTTCTAAATCATTTCCAACCATTGAAACACTTTTCCAAAATAGAGGAGTCGTAATTTCTAATGCTGGATTTATCAGAGGATATTTAATTTCCCCATTTTCTACATAATAAGCTTCAGCCCCAACATACTTTTGATTATACCTTTTATCATCAATATTCCATTCCATAAAATTCTTAATATAAATTCCCTTTTTTACTGATTTTATTATATCCTCTTTTCTTGATTTTCCTTGTTCCATAAAAGTATTTGCCATCCTCACAATAGGCTCTCTATCATATGCTGATGCTCTAGCACAACCATTACTTTGAAGTCCCATTTGTTTAGCACTTTCTCTGTTATGCAAAAATTCATTTATAATTCCATTTTTTAGAATTACTTTCTTTCTAGATTTTACTCCATCATCATCATAAATATAGTAACCGGAAGTTCCTTTTATAGACGGATCATCGCTCACATTTACTAATTCTGAACCTATTTTAGAATTAACCATTTCTTTTGTCACAAAAGATTCTCCTGCTTGAGCAGATTCACGACCAAAGATTCTATCTGCTTCATACGGATGTCCTGCGCTTTCGTGTACTGCAATTCCAACAACTTCTGGACCGCATATAACATCATAATTTCCTGCAATAGTTTTCTTTCCTTTAATTAAATTATTTTGTAAAGCTTTTGCTTCTTTAATAACTTCTTCGTGCAAATTCCATTCTTTAATTGCTTCCATTCCCTTAATAGCTTCATGCTGCATATATCTCTGCTTTGTTTTTCCTTTCTCATTAACTGTAATAAACCAAAAGAAGTTTATTCTTGGTATTTGTTTTGTTATTGCGGAGCCATGAGAATTTAAAAATAATTCTTTTTTCAAAGAATGATTTAAGCTAAATTCTCTAGCCGTAAATTTGATTTTTTCTGCCATTAATTCTCTGTCTAAATCTTTCAAAATCTTTAATTTATCATCGCTAGAATAATCTTCAGAATCTTTTTGTGGTTTAATAATTTCTTTACCATTCACACTTTTTTCATCGGAAAATTCTACCTTTTTATTCATAAATTTGGATGAATAATTTGCTATCTTCAACGCTTGAGAAACGACATTTTTAATATTAGTTTTATCTAAATTGTTTGTGCAAACAAACCCTAATGCACCTTTTATTAAAACTCTTACTGCTACTCCTTTAGTTTGATCAAAACCAGAAGCTTCTGGCACTCCATTCCTTAAAACAAAGCCAGTTGAAGAAAAGTCTTGTACTCTAACTTCAGAATAATCCGCAGAGCTACATAAATCTAATGCGTATCTAGCCACCTCTTCCATGATGAAATAGAAAGAAAATGCGTTTATAAATTTATGGATTTAGGATAATCACCTAGTCACCTCAAAACTATTAACTTTCTCCAACAACTCTTTAGCTTTTTGATTTCTTTCAAAATGCAATCTTACGGGTTTGACCATTTCATTTATTGAATTAGCCATAGCATTTTTCAAATCCATAGGATGCAAATCCCCTTTAACATACGCTTTCTCTAAATCATTATAACTATTAAAAACTAAATTCCCTCCAAACTTATCAGGCCTTTTTATTTCCAATTTTCCATATTTCTCAAATGTTAAATATTTAGCATACTCTAAAACAGGATTTTCTTTTACAATTTTCTCAGGACAGTATGCTTTATTTATTTTTCTTTTAATCTCTTCTTCAGTATCCGTCATAAATATAGCAGTATCTGGATTAGACTTGCTCATCTTAATTTGTATATGTCTGTCAGCACCTTCTAATTCAGAAGATGGAGGCATTCCTAATCCCATCAACATATGATGTGAAACTACTATAGGTTTTTTGTATCCTAATTTTTCTGCAACTTCTCTTGCTAAAACATTAACTTTTCTTTGATCCATACCTAATTGTGTAATATCAGCTTTCAAATGAAATATATCTGCACACTGCATACAAGGATATAATATTTGTGCAGCACTTAAATCATCTGATTCTGAACGACCCATAATTTGCGCACATCTTGTAATTCTTTTCACTGTATTCATTCTTGAAATTTGTACAACCTTTTTCCAATATTCAGAATCTTTCATAAAATCGCTAGTCCACAAAAATTCCACTCTTTCCATATCCATTCCTGAGGCTTTCCACACTTCTATAAAATATTCTCCAGTAATTCTAATTTTTTCTAAATCTCCACCCATTTTATTATTCATCCACGCAAACCAATCAGCAACCCAGAATTTGAATATAACTCCCGCCTTAGTCATTTTATTAACATTAATAGCTCTTAAAATTCCCTGAGCAAGATGTATCCTTCCAGAAGGCTCAAAACCATCATAAGCAATAGGATGTTTCTTTTCCTCTAGAAGTTTTCTTAATTCTTCTTCTGTTAAAATTTCCTCACCAACTTCCTTTATTAGATTTATTCGTTCTTCTATGTCCATATTTAAGAAAAAGTTTGTTTGGTATATAAAGTTAATCTGAAAAAGAAAAAAAATTAACGTATTAGTAATCCACCATATTTAATAAATAATGGAACGAATACTAAACTAATTATCGCCATCAACTTCATTAAAACATTAAGACCGGGACCTGAAGTATCTTTTGCAGGATCACCCACTGTGTCTCCAATAACTGCTGCTTTGTGTGCATCAGAACCTTTTCCGCCTAAATGTCCTGCTTCAATATATTTTTTCGCATTATCCCAAGCTCCACCTGAATTGGCTAAAGATGTTGCTAATACTGCGCCAGATGCTAAAGAACCAATCAAAAATCCAGCTAATGCTTCAATACCAAACAACACTCCAACTATTAACGGACTTAAAATAACTATTAATCCGGGCAATATCATTTGTTTTAATGAAGATTGAGTCGCAATATCTACACACTTAGCATAATCTGCTTTGCCAGTTCCCGCCATCAATCCTTTAATTGTTTTAAATTGTCTTCTGACTTCTTCAATAATTCCATACGCCGCTTTACCTACAGCTTTCATTGTCAACGCAGAAAAAATAAAAGGCAACATTCCACCAACTAATATTCCCGCTAAAACTATAGGACTTAACAAATCGATTGTTTTCAATCCTGAAGCTGTAACGAACGCAAAAAATAATGCTAAAGCAGTTAATGTTGCAGAACCTATTGCAAAACCTTTTCCAATCGCAGCAGTTGTATTTCCTGCAGCATCTAATACATCAGTTCTTTTTCTGACTATTGAAGGTAATCCACTCATTTCAGCAATCCCACCTGCGTTATCCGCAACTGGACCATATGCGTCAATTGCTAAACCTATTACTAATGTAGATAACATTCCTAATGCAGATAGTGCAATTCCATAAGGACCTGCAAAATAAAATGAAGTGTAAACAGTTACTGCAATTAATATTAAAGGCAAAACTGCACTTTCATAACCTAGAGCTAAACCATATATGATGTTTGTTGAAGCTCCTGTTTTTGAACTTTCGGCAACTTGCTGTACTGGTTTGTTTTTGTATGAGGTAAAATATTCTGTAATTAAACCAATCAATAAACCAGAAATTAAACCACACAAAACTGCATAATATGCTCCCATCGCTGTGTATGAAACACCCGATATTTCAAATGTTGAAGGCAACCATTTTGGAGTAAAATAATATAATGCTCCAGCAACAAGAACTGAAGAAATAACTAATGCTCTTTTCAATGTTCCTTCAACATTTTCTTTTCTTAATCTAACTGTTAATAGAGTAATTAAGCAAGCTGCGATTCCAACAACTGAAATTAGTATAGGATAAATTAAACCGGACAAAGATGAAAAAACGATTGCTCCAATTACTAATGCAGCACACGTAGATTCTGCACAACTTCCAAATAAATCTGCACCCATTCCAGCAACATCTCCTACATTATCTCCAACATTATCAGCAATAACTGCAGGATTTCTTGGATCATCTTCAGGAATACCTTTCTCTACTTTTCCAACTAAATCTCCACCAACATCTGCAGCTTTAGTATAAATACCGCCACCAACTCTACAGAATAATGCTATAGAAGAACCGCCTAAACCATATCCTGTTAAAACTTCCATAAGAGTTTCTACTGGTAGTCCAAAATAAGTATATATCACATATAATAATGTTAATCCTAGAACTGCAAATGAAACTAAAGAAAGCCCCATAACACTTCCCGAGTTGAAAGCGACCTTGAAAGCTTTTCCAATACTATCTTTTGCTGCATGTGCTGTTCTGACGTTTGCAATAGTCGCAATTTTCATTCCTATGAATCCTGCCAATATTGATGCTAGTGCTCCAACTATGAATGAGATAGCAATAAATAATCCTTCATTTGTTGGTGTTGAATGAGTGTCTAGAAAGAAATAGATTAATAACGAGAAAATTATAATAAAAATTGCTATGATTTTATATTCTCTGTATAGAAAAGCTTTTGCACCTTCTCTAATTGCTTCCGCAATCTCTTTCATTTTAGGCGTTCCATCACTTTGTTTGTTTATATTTTTGCCTATTAAATAGGCCGTTATTAAAGAAATTATTATTACCACAAAAATTATTATTAATAGTTGATCTAACATGTTCTTTCCCCCACAATGATTATTTGAGATAATTCGATGTTTATAAAGATTACTTAAATCCGATTTTTGATTCTACAAACATTTATATAGTTCTTTAACAAGAATATATTTATGGCATGGAGAGAAAGAATTGAAATTAATCCCAAGGTTTTGGTAGGTAAACCTGTAATAAAAGGCACTAGAATAAGTGTTGAATTAGTAATAGAGTTATTAGCGCAAGGTTGGACAAATGGAGAAATATTAAAAAATTATCCTCAACTTAAAAAAGAAGATATTAGCGCAGCATTAGAATATTCGGTAAATTCACTTAAATTAGAAACTGTTGAACCATTATGATGAAATTTCTCGCTGATGAGAACATTCCTTTGGAAGTTGTTGTTCATCTTCAAAAAGATGGCGTCGACATTATTTCTCAAAGTATAATACATCCAGGAACAGATGACGAAAGAGTTCTTTCTGATTCAAAGAAAAGAGTTATTATCACATTAGATAAAGATTTTGGAGAACTTATTTTCAGAGATAAAAAAACCCATAATGGCGTCATTCTTCTTAGAATTCATCCTCAATCTGTTGGTTTCATTTATGATAGAGGACTTTGAATAACCCCTATTTTCAAGCGAATTCAAAGTACTCTTCTGAGGGTTTTGACTAATTTCAGGAGGATATTCAAAACCCTCGATATGTTAAAAGCTGTTTTGTCTTCCAAAATTAAATTTGAAACTTCATTCTGCGTCGTTGAAAAACATAGAATAAGAATAATAAACTTGAATTCGAAATAGATTTGCAACAACTCAGGCGGCAGATGTCCTATAGCCCACTCTAACTTAACCAACTTTAATACTTTTTTCAATCTCTTTTCTTGATGGCAAATATTTGGATATATTTTTTGGCAAATCTTTCATTATTTTATACGTCGAAACGCCTATAGGTTTTTTTGAATCTTTTAAAGCATATTCAACAATAGTTTTATTTTTACTTCTACATATAAGAATTCCCATTGAAGGATTTTCATCTTTCATTTTCACTTTATCATCTAAGACAGACAAATAAAATTGCATTTTTCCCATATACTCAGGAATAAACTCCCCTGTCTTGATTTCAATAGCAACAAGGCATTTAAGCATTCTATGATAAAGCAATAAGTCAATAAAAAATTCCTGCCCGTTAATTTCAATTCTATATTGACTTCCTATAAAGCAAAAATAGCCGCCCATTTCAGACAAAAATTCTTTAACACTATTAATTAGTCCTTTCTCTAGTTCTTTTTCTAAATGGTTTTCTCCTAGTTCTAAAAAATCAAATGTGTATTCATCCTTAACTGCTAATTTTGCCTGATTTTTATACTTACTTGGCAAAGTATTGTCAAAATTAGTCTGATTCAAAAGATATCTTTCATAAGACTTGGATTCTATCTGATGAGCAAGAACATTTTTAGACCATCCAAATTTCTTAGTCATATTTATGTAGAATTCTTTTTCTGTATAATTTTTGCATTTTTCCATTATTAGTATGTTTTTAACCCAACTAATTTCTGCAACCAGTGGTTGCAGTTTTGGCTTCACTCTTAACATTAAACTAAAATTTCTCATTTTCCAAAGGTTTCTTGAAGAGAACCCTTTTATGCCAGGATACTCTTTTTGTAAATCTAATGCTAAAGTCTCAATTATTGATTTACCCCAACCATGTTTTTCTTGCTGTTCTATAATCCTTTTTCCTATATCCCAATATAAATTAACAAGCTCTTTATTTACTTCTCTTAATGCGTCATATTGTGCAGACAATATTCTTTCTTTGATTTCAGAAAGAAATTCATTGTATCCAATTAGTTTCATGATTATATAATGATAATACTGATTTATAAATCTTACCCAGACAGGTGTCCAGTGGGGGAGTGGGTAGTGGACGAAGAAATAGGCATTAGAATGTTTACAATATTAGAAAGTTTACAAAAAGTTATTTTTAAATAAATTAATAATTAAGATTTTGTTGGAAAAATTCTAATGCAACAACTCAGGTGGCAGACGGACAACTTCGTTGTCCTATTCGATGTTAGCCAATCTTACGATTTGCTGCATCTCTCTCACTACGTTCGGAGACACCCCTAAGGGGGCCCATGCTAAACAAGTTTAGCAGGACTTTTCCACTGCGTGCAAAAGAACCCCAGCCTCATCTGCGCCAGTTGTTGCTAAAGTGTCCAGTGCTCTTTGGAAAGATTCTAATCAAATTCTCAAAAAATAATTCTTTTTATTCTTAAGTCATTGGAAAGATTCCAATTCCTAAGAGGATAGAGCACTCCCCCACTGGACACCCACGCACGCAGAGTATATAAAAGACTTATTTCTAAGTTAAGTTAGGGGAGAATTATGGGGAAAATCAACGTAAAGGAAACCAAAAAATATAATCAATTTTTTCTGAAATTCCCAAGTCTGAAAAAGGAAGTATATGAAAAAGATAAAAGCGGATTTAACAAAGATTGGTTCGAACATTATAAAGCGTTCACGTTGGAACAAGTACAAAAGTGCTGTATAGATAAGAATCAATTAAAGAAAGCAAACTTAAAAAAATGAAGGATTTGAGTTGTACGAAAAAATCGTATGACTGAAATCGCTTTAGGGCGGAGGCAAATTTCCACCCTCCTTTTGGCGGAAACAACATATAAATTTATTAATTTTAACGCAAACCTTTAAATACTCTTGACTTTAATTAAAGTCATATGAACCAAATAAAAGTCAATTATGAGCACGAAACAATATTATTTTTAATCAAAAAAGAAGCTCATGGGAGAGAATTAGCTAAAGAATTAAAAACATCTTTAACTAGGATTCAATCTATTTTAAAGGAGCTAAGAAATAATAACATCATAGACTTCAAAGTAGAAGGGAAAAATCACATTTACTTTATTAAAAAAAATTTAATTGCCAAAGCGCACATTTTAAATTCAGAGAATTATAAATTAACAAAACTATTAAGAAAATACCCATTAGAATCAATATTCAAAGAAATCACAGAAAGATGCCCAAATAGAATAATTCTTTTATTTGGAAGTTATGCCAAATTCAACATAAAAGAAGAAAGTGACATTGATATTTACATAGATACAACAGATAAAAAAATTAAAGAAAATATAAACCAAATAAATGATAATTTAAGTATTAAAATTGGAGAATTTGATAAAGATGATTTATTAATTAAAGAAATCATAAAAAATCACATAATTATTCAAGGAGGCGAATTATATTATGACAAACTCGGATTTTTTAAGTAAACTAAAAAAAGAAAGGAAACTTGAACTTGTAGAAAGTTCTGAAGAGATCTCTATATCTTATGAAAAGAAAGCAAAAGATTGTCTTAAATCTTCAAGAGTTCTTTTAAAAGAAGAACTGAACGAAAACTCCATTGGAGAGGCATATTATTCCATGTATAATATTTTACAATCTATGTTTTACAAATGCGGAATTAAATGTGAAAATCATTCTGCGGCAGCAATTTTATTAGATAAAGTGTTTAATTTAAATAAAGAATATAAAACCTTTTTAGAAGCAAAAACAGACAGAATTGATAATCAATACTACATCACTCAAAAACAAAATAGGCCAGCTACAAAAGAATCTACACAATCATTAATTTCGAGTGCAAGTAATTTCATTCTAAATATTAATGAATTTAAAATCAATCTTAGCCTCTCGCAAATTGAAGAAATTAGAAAAAAATTTCAAAAATTATGACTACCCACAACCTTTAAATCCCTCCATCTTTTAATCATATTATGAAAATCTCCGTTACTCATTTATCAGCATACTTATATTGTAAAAGAAAGCTCTACTTAGAACAAGTTTTAGGACTAAGAGAACTCGTACCAAAAGAAATTCTAGTATCTG
>CAYJUR010000018.1:0-12256 GCA_964373405.1 uncultured Methanosarcinales archaeon
ACAATGTATGACTTTGTGTTCCTGCAGGTATTTTTAATTTAGCCCTGCCTTTCAGTGTCGGAACTTCAATCTCATCACCAATTGCTGCTTGTCCGAAACTGATTGGCACAGAAACATACAAATCTTCCTTTTTTCTCTCAAACACTTTATGTTCTAATACATCAATAAAAATATATAAATCTCCACTAGGTCCCCCTTTTGGTCCTGGCTCGCCTTCCCCACTCACGCGCAACTGATTTCCTGATTCAACGCCAGCAGGTATATTTACTTTAATTTTCACATTTTTTTGTTCCCTTCCATCACCATCACATACTTGACAAACGTTTTTGAAACTTTTTCCTTCGCCGTTACAAGCTTTACAAGTCGTTTGTGTTTGAAACAAACCAAAAGGAGTTCTTTGAGTTCTAGAAACAACTCCATGTCCACCACAATTTTCACAATGAGTTATGTCATGCGGATTTTCTGCTCCAACACCATTGCACTTTAAACATTTAGATAATTTGTTTACAACAATTGTTTTATCAACACCATCAAACGCATCTTCTAAAGTAATTTCCATTTCATATTTTAAATCGTGGCCTCTTTGATGACCTCGTCTTCTCCGTCCTCCACCACCAAATCCGCCAGAGAACATATCAAATATATCATCAAAGTCAAAATTAGCTCCTCCTCTAAAATTGGAAAAATCGAATCCTTCAGTTCCTCCACCTTGGAATGGATTTTCTGAAGAACCGTATTGATCATAATGTGATCTTTTTTTGTCATCGCCTAAAACTGCGGCAGCTTCATTTATTTCTTTAAACTTGTGTTCAGCGTTTTTATCTTTATTAATATCTGGATGATATTGTTTAGCTAATTTTTTATAAGCTTTTTTTATGTCTTCTTTCGAAGCGCCTTTGCTTACTCCTAATGTTTCATAATAATCTTTTGCCATATTAATTTTTACCCTTCCCATCTCTTTTATACTTTCCGTTTTTCAAATTATTATATAAATTTGTTTCAAACTCCGCAAAATGTTCTATTGGCACTCCAGCACCTGCTGCAGGGATATGTCCTCCCCCATGCGCATTTTGAATATTATTACAACTTTCCCTCATTAATTTTCCACAATCAACTTTCCAATCCTGTCTTCGAGCAGAAACGTGAATATAAGGATCATTTTCAATTTCTTGCACAATAATAACTGTTTTCTTTGATTCATAATTTTGAGATAATGCAGATGAAACTTGAGAAGCAACTCCATATTTTGAATCGATTTTGTAAAAAACTAATTCTAAATCTTCGTCTATATCAGCATCCCTTTTATAATGTCCTACAATTTTGTTTATGTCTTCGCCAACTTTGTAAAACTCTTTTGGCAAATGGGTTTTCATATCATCAGGAGATTTTGAAACTAATAATGATTTGTAACCATCAACTAAATATTCTCTGCCAATCGAATTTCCGTATGACAATAATTTGGCCAATTCTCCTAACTTTGTATCATATATGTATGGTTTTCTTTCATCTCCATACTTTTTAAAACACATATCCAAATATTCTGGCCAAGCATCGAATGCATAATCTGCAATAATTCCTACAGCACATATCCAGTCATACTCAGACAAATCTATAATTCTTGAAAAAAAATCATAAACTAATTTTGATGTATTATATCTTGATGGACTAATTCCTTCTTGAAATAAATTGGGTAGAATAAAAATTATATCTTCTGAATTTAAGTCTTTTTCAAACGGGTGGTGGTCAAAAATAATAATTTTTCCAAGTTGTGAAAATTTTTCTATTCTTCCTTCTATTTGGTAGAATGTTAAATCTCCAAAAAAGACATAATTAACACCTAATTGTTTAAGTTCTTTAATTATTTTATTGTCATGTTCATTATTGCTTCTGTCTAACCAATTAACAAAAACAACATTTAAATTAAGTTTGTCCAAAGATTTTTTTATTAGAGCTGCAGATGTAATTCCATCAGGATCGGTATCGTGGAATATAGCAATTTTGTCTTTTTTAGAAATACTTTTAATTGTGTCAACAAATTTGCTTATTATTTTTTTATTTGTTATTTTCATTTTTAACCCCCATTGTAGAGATTTGGGTTGGGAGTGATTCTCTCACTTTTGTAGCATAAAATAATCATAACTTATAAAGCTGAGTATAAAAAAGCAAAAAAATAAAAATCTATTTTTCATCTTCAACTTCAAAGTCTGCATCAACAACTTTTTCATCGTCAACTTTTGAGTTCTTTTTTGCTCCTTTGTTTTGTTGTTCTTGTTGTTGCTGAGCTTGTTGGTAGACTTGAGTTCCTATCTCTTGCATTACTTTTTCTACTTCTGCAAGTTTCTTTTTTAATGCATCAAAATTATCTTGCTTTCTGACATCTTCTAATTCAGTGATTTCTTTTTCAATTTTGTCTTTCAACTTTTTATCAATCTTATCTCCAAATTCTTCTAATTGTTGTCTTCCTTGTCTTATAATTGTGTCTGCATTGTTTTCAACTTCAACTTTTTCTTTCAATTTTTCGTCTTCAGCTGCATGCAATCTAGCTTCTTCTTCCATCCTCTTAATTTCTGCTTCGCTCAAATTTCCAGAACCTGTGATTTGAATTTTTTGTTCTTTTCCAGTACCCAAATCTTTTGCATGCACATTTACTATTCCGTTTGCGTCAATATCAAAAGCTACTTCAATTTGAGGAACGCCTTTTGGAGCAGGCGGTATCCCTAGCAAATCAAATTGACCTAAAAGTTTGTTTCCAGAAGCCATCGTTCTCTCTCCTTGGAATACTCTAATTGTGACAGCCGTTTGGTTGTCTGCTGCAGTGCTATATATTTGTGATTTTTTTGTTGGAATTGTTGTATTTCTGTCAATCATTTTTGTAAATACGCCACCTAAAGTTTCAATTCCTAATGATAATGGAGTTACATCTAATAGTAAAACATCTTTAACTTCTCCAGCTAAAACTCCTGCTTGAATTGCTGCTCCTATTGCAACTGCTTCATCAGGATTTACAGATTTGTCTCCGTCTAATCCAGTCAATTTTTTAACTAATGTTTGTACTATAGGAATTCTTGTTGAACCTCCTACAAAAATTACTTTATCAACTTTGTCTAAGTTTGCATCTTTTAATGCTTGTTTAGTTGGTCCTTCTAATTTTTTAAGAATGTTTTCTATCATTCCTTCAAAATGCGATCTTGTTAATTCAATGTTTAAATGTTTAGGTCCTTTTGCATCTGCTGTAATGTATGGCAAATTTATAGCAGTCTTTTGTTTGCTAGATAATTCTATTTTAGCTTTTTCTGCAGCATCTTTTAATCTTTGGTTTGCTGTTGGGTCTTGTAGTAAATCTATTTTATTATTTTTTTTAAATTCGTCTGCCAACCACTGCATAATTAAATCATCAATATCGTCTCCACCTAAATAATTGTCTCCTGAAGTTGCTTTAACTTCGAATACTCCATCTCCCAGTTCAAGAACTGAAACGTCAAATGTTCCACCACCGAAATCGAATACTAAAATTGTGTGTTCATTACTTTTTTCTAAACCATACGCTAATGCTGCTGCTGTTGGTTCGTTTATAATTCTCAGAACATTAAGACCCGCGATTTTACCTGCATCTTTTGTTGCTTGTCTTTGTGAATCATTAAAATAAGCAGGGACTGTGATAACAGCATCTTTTACTTTAGTTCCCAAGTACGCTTCAGCATCTGCTTTTAATTTTTGTAATATGATTGCAGATATTTCTTGAGGAGTATATTCTCTATCTTCAATATTAACTGTAAAATTCTTTTCTCCCATATGTCTTTTAATAGATCTTACTGTGTGTTGAGGATCAATTATAGTTTGGTTTTTTGCTACTTGACCAACAGTTCTTTCTCCATCTTTTATACAGACTATACTTGGAGTTGTTCTAGCTCCTTCAGAGTTTGGTATAATTACAGCTTTACCTGCTTCCATAACAGCAACTGCTGAAAATGTTGTTCCCAAATCGATTCCAATTGTTTTTGTCATTTTTACCTCGTTGCATCTTGTTGATGCGATTTATTTTTTATAGTTATTTTGTTTTTAATTTTTTAAAATCATTTCTTATTTACCTTCACCTTCGAATGCCTCAATACACGCTCCCCAATAAAATAACCTTTCTGAAGTTCTTCAACAATTAATCCATCTTCCTTGTTTGGGTTTTTTTCTGTCAAAAGTGCTTCATGCAAATTTGGATTAAATTTTTGATCTTTTGTTTCAATCATTTTTAGTCCTGATTCTTCCAAAGTTTCAAACAATTGTGAATAAATTAATTGCAAACCTTTCTTAACATCGTCTTTCAAATTTTCGTTTTTGAAAACCAATTCGAAATTGTCTAAAACTGGCAAAATATTTTTTATTAAACTCAAATTTGCAAACTTCATAAAATCTTGTGATTCTTTTTGTGCTCTTTTTTTGTAGTTCTCAAAATCCGCTTGAACCATTTTTAATGTCTTTGTTAAATCCTGAATTTGTAAGTCTTTAGGATCGATTGTTTGTGAATTATTAGTACCTGCAGATTGCGGTGATTCTTTGTTAGTTTCTGCAGATTGTGTTTGAGACTTTGATGCGTCTGTAGACTTGTTCATTTGAGACAATATTTCGTCTATATCTGTCGATTTTATATCTGTCTCTGTAGCCTTTGTTTGTGTGTCAGTGTGTGACTTTTTGAACATTTTTAACCCCAAAATACGTCTTTAATACGCTTTGTTGACCTTAAATCAACCCAATATGGATAGAAGTAGACAGGAAGTATATAAAGTTTATGTTTTTCAGGTCAATAATTAGTCTAGAAAAACATAAACATAGCTAAAATTTAGATGAAGGTAGTGGAAGATGTAGAAATTAGTAAAAGATTAAGAAAATATAAAATAAAACTTATTAAAGAAAAAACAATTACTTCTCCTAGAAGGTTTGAAAGAAATGGAATTTTAAGAACGATTTTGTTGATGCAAAAAATAAGATTATTATATTTCTTCAAAGTAAGTCCAAAGAAATTAAATAAAATGTTTTATACTTGACGACACAAACATTATAAACCCCCTAATATATGCATAATTATGATACACGAATTTAGAAAGATTATGATTGTTAAATTAAAGAAGCCTTCTAGTAGCGCTATGAATGCAGATATTCAATGGTTTTGTCAAACTCTAGGTTTGTTTGGTATGAGGGATAAAAATTCCAGCTGTTTTAGAATTTTTATTGAACTTTTGAAAGCGGCAAAAGGTAATTATCCTTTAGCTTCCGATGATTTAGCATATAAATTAGATTTAAGCAGAGGTACAGTTATTCATCATTTGCAGAGACTAATAGAATCTGGATTAGTATCAATCGAAGATGGAAAATATATTTTGAGGGTTTCAAATTTGGAAGACTTAGTTGCCGAAATTAAGAAAGATACGGAAAGAGTTTTTGGAGATCTTAGAGAGATGGCAAATGAAATCGACAATGATTTAGGTCTTAAAAAGAGAAGGGAGAAGAACAAGGAAATTGTAGATTAAAAAAAGAAAAATAAAAATTTTTCTAACCTTTCCATCCAAACCATGCTGAAATTAATCCAACAACAATATGTATAATATTGTTTGATGTCATTAGCATCAATGTGCTTTGTAGCGCGAAGAATCCTACAACACCCAATAAAATAAGGATTACTCCCAACCATTTGTTAACTGCTTCAAACGGACCAGATGCAAATCCTGCCCAAGCGTAAATAGCTCCAACAATTAACCAAACTACTGCGTGCGCTGTATTCATTCCGATGAACCCAAATAAAGGTTGCATAAAAAGTCCTAGAATACCGCCAATCAATAAAACAATACCTATAATTTTTGCCCACAATTGTCCTGACATTTTTTCACCCTCCCTTTTGTGCGAGAACGTAGGTTCTCAAATATGTTCAGTCAATTATACTATTTAAATGTATGTGGAAAATGTGCTGGTTATGAAAGATGAATTAAAACTGGATTTCATTCTTAACTTGCTTCTTTCACGCTAAAATTAAAGCATTCCATGATAAAGTAATGACTGCTTTAGAGATAGCGTCAAAGAATTCGTGACAGAATAAAGCTAATTTTTGAATTAATTAATCAAAAAACCTATTTCCAATCCTTTCTCGTCTCTTTCAATTGTTCCGGAGAATTTGTTGTGCACCATAAACCCTTCAACACAAATCCACTTAATTTATCTTCTCTCGCAAGTCTTGGAGAAATGTCATATTCTATCATTATTTTTCTTTCTTTAGGTAAAATATCCCAAACTTCTGGAGACATAACATAATGCCCACAACTTACCAATTTTGAAGGAGATTCTTCAATCGTTTTCGGTTTCTCTTTAAACTCTTTTATTTTATTTCCTTCTAAAATCACAACTCCATACATTCGAGGATCTTCAACTTCTGATAAAACGTTTGTCATGATTATTCCACTTTTTGTTTTATTTTTTTTATGAAATTGCAATAATTTGTTATGGTCTAATTCAATCAAATCATCTCCATTGCAAACAAAAATATCTTCTTTAGGTTTTGGAATCAATTTCATCCATCCTCCAGTTCCTAAAGGCTCGTCTTCAATTATATAATTTATTTTAACGCCAAACTTAGAACCATCTCCAAAATAGTCTTTCATTTTTTCATAAACATTTGTTAGTTCATTTTTTGGAATCTGTTGATTTTTTCTATTTTTAGATTCTTTTCTCAAAGGATGTTTAGAAACAGCAAAATAAAATTCTTTTATTCCAGATTTTTTGAAACAATCCATTTGATGCTCAGCAAGAGTTTTTCCGTTTATGTCTAACAAATGTTTAGGAGTATGTTCTCCAAGTTCTCTTAATCTTGTGCCTTTTCCTCCCATAAGTAGGATTGCTTTCATATATGAATAAGATTAAAAGGGGTTTTTAAGGTTTAAGGATTAAACATAGCACAAGCTTTATATACAATTATGCATAAAAAATCGTTATGGGGAAGGACTTTAGAGATACGAGTGAAATCAAAATAGATGAAATTCTAATTGAACAAGTTCTAGGTCAGGAAGATGCAGTAGAAATAATGAAAAAGGCTGCTCAACAAAGAAGGCATGTTTTATTGATTGGTGAGCCCGGGACTGGAAAATCAATGCTTGGAGTTGCATTAGCACAACTTTTGCCAAAATCACAATTAACAGATGTTTTATCTTTTGCAAATCCTAATGATGAGAATCAACCTTTAATTAGAGAAGTTCCTGCAGGAGATGGGAGAAAATTAATTGCAGAAGCGAGAGCAAAGTTAGGAAATATTTTCGGCGGCAGAAATACATTTATGATTGTTCTTTTAATTTTGGCTTTTATTATTCCTATGTTAAGTTGTAATTATTATCATACAAATTATGGTGATACAGTTGCAGCAATTATGAGCGTTGGTGGATTTGTTGCAGCAATGATTTTTCTAGGATTTTTTATAATGTCTGCGAACTTAGCAAAAAGAATGGGTGGTGGACAAGTATCACTGCCAAGAGTTATAGTTGATAATTATAATCAAAAACAAGCTCCATTTTTTGATGCAACTGGTGCACATGCAGGTGCATTATTGGGAGATATACTTCATGATCCGTTTCAGTCGGGAGGTTTAGGTACTCCTGCGCACGAAAGAGTTGTTGCTGGAATGATTCATAAAGCAAACAAAGGAGTTTTATTTATTGACGAAATCGCAACACTTCAACCACAAACGCAACAAGAATTGCTTACTGCATTGCAAGAAAAGAAACATCCCATAACAGGACAATCAGAAAGAAGTGCAGGAGCTATGGTAAGAACTGAATCCGCGCCATGTGATTTTATATTAGTCGCAGCAGGAAATTTAGAAACTATGCAACATATGCATCCAGCTTTAAGATCAAGGATTAGAGGTTATGGTTATGAGATTTTTATGAACACAACAATGAAAGATACTATAGAAAACAGATACAAGATTGCACAATTTGTTGCACAAGAAGTTAAGAAGGACAAAAAAATTCCTCATTTTACAAAATCAGCTGTTGATGTTATTGTTGAAGAAGCGAGAAGAAGGGCATCAAGAAAAGGTCATTTAACATTGAGATTAAGAGAATTGGGTGGATTAGTTAGATCTGCTGGAGATGTTGCTGTTGAAGTGAAAGCGAAATTAGTTGAGCCAAAACACATAGAATTATCAAGAAAACCTGCGCGTGGCTTGGAAGAACAAATTGCGGACAAAATGATTGAGAGAAAGAAAGAGTATGAAGTAATTGTTACAAAAGGAAAAATTGTTGGAAAAGTTAATGGACTTGCAGTAATTGGGACTGCTTCAACAATGACAGGAATTATGCTTCCTATTGAAGCAGAAGTTACAGACGGCGGTAAAAAGCACGAAATTATTGCTACTGGAAAACTTGGAGAAATAGCTAAAGAAGCGATATTAAATATTTCTGCAATTATAAAAAAATATTTTGGAAAAGACATAACAGGAACAAAAGATATTTATGTTCAATTTTTACAAACATATGAAGGTGTTGAAGGGGATACTGCATCCATTGCTGTTGCTACGGCAATAATTTCTGCGTTACACAAAGTTCCAATTTTCCAGGATTGTGCTATGACGGGTTCTTTATCTGTGTTAGGAGAAGTTTTACCTATAGGAGGAGTTAGTTCTAAAATAGAAGCTGCGATTGATATAGGAATAAAGAATGTAATTGTTCCAAAATCTAATATGGATGATATTGTTATTAGTAAAGAAAGATTATCTAAAATTAAAATAATTCCAGTCGAAAGAATAGAAGATGTTCTTAAAGTCGCTATAGATTGGACCGGTAAAGAAAAGATATTAAAGATGGTGAGATAATTTTATTCCTTCAACATAACCCATATAAAATACAATAAAACAACTAAGAAACAAGCCAAGCCAGCATAAACATATTCTACACCTTCTGAATTAACCAAAACTGTGCCTAACAAAAGCATAACAAACATTCCTAATGTGCCATATACTTTGCTCATATAGAATTGTAGTATTTCAGGATTTATAAGTTTAACTGGAAACTGGTAAAGTCAACTTTGTTGTGGTGGTTTGAAATTTTAATTTCAATACTTTGCTGGACTTGTTCAGCTATAGCTACCTTGCGAAGTTATAAAATACTTGAAATTTTATTTATGCTACTCGTAATTTATGAGAATTTGATTGTAAACGAAGCGTAGCCACCATATAAACATATTTTAGTTGACTTTACCCTGGAAACTCACAATAAAAAGATTAGAGTAAATCAAAAATTAACTTCCCATTCCACGTTCTTTATTAATACAATTCTAAATTTCATTCATATCATATATTATGAAAATAAGTTAATTCAGCATCGGAAAAGTAAGTTAGGAGGAAATGAAATTTTTAACATTCTCACAATATTATTTTGAAAACTATATCAAATTTATTTTGCTTTCACCACCCAACTTCCACTTCATCCGTTCTTAAATAAGGATCTATAGGACATGTATTAATATCCATTCTAACACCGCTTTTGTATTCTAAATATCCGAGCCAAGCAATCATTACTGCGTTGTCAATTAAAACATCATTTTGAGGGCAATAAAATTTAGCACCCCTTTCATCGCACATAATTTTACACATCTCTTGAAGACGTTTGTTGCATGCAACTCCTCCCCCCAATAATAATTCCTTTTTTTCACAATGAGCTATTGCTCTTTCTGCGACTTCAACTAACATTGCAAACGAAGTTTCTTGTGCAGAATAAGCTAAGTCTTCCATTTTGTATTTTTTAGAATCAATCTTACTTTTCAAATTAGAAAGCATTCCTGAAAACGCAACATCCATTCCTTTAACTGAATAAGGCAATTCTATATAATTCTTAGATAATAATGCAAGTTTCTCAATCTTAGGACCACCAGGAAAACCTAAATCCATATCTCTAGCGAAAGTATCTAAGAAATTACCAATTCCAGTATCTAAACTTTCGCCAAAAATTCTATATTTTCCTCCTTCAAATGCAATTATTTGAGTATTCGCGCCAGAACAATAAAGAAGAACAGGATTTTTAGCATTAGTCAATATTTTTCCAATCTCTAAATGAGCAATGCAATGATTAACACCAATTATTGGAATTTTGTGTTTCAAAGAAAGTGTTCGTGCACAAATTGCACCAACTCTCAAACAACCGCCTAACCCTGGAGATGAGGAAAACGAAATCAAATCGATATTTGAAATAGAAAATTTTTTCTTTGTAATTTTAGATGCTTCTTCTAATGCATTATTTATCACTCCATCACAAACTTCTACATGGTGTTCCGTTGCCTTGTTTGGAACCATTCCACCTTTTGTTGTTGTAACAGAATCTCTAATATTAGAAAGAATCATTTTACTCTTATCATTGCCATCTTTAGAAACATCAATAACAGAAGCTCCGTAAGTATGAGCTGTTGATTCTATTCCTAAAATGTATTTCATAAATAGATTTGTAGAAAGGATGTTTATAAAGATTAAGTAGTTTTGTTCCTAATAAATTAAAAATCAGATTTCATTTTTAACTTTTATTTCAAATGTTATCATAAAGTCAATCTTTGATTTAATTTTGTAATGAGATAAAATAAGCATCTTTAACTTCATTTAGAGAGAACGTGTATTTTTACGATTTCTTATAAACTATTTTTTGGGTCATGAATAATTAAATTACACTACTCTCAACAACTCTAGAAACATGTTCATCTTTAGAAATCTTTATACAATTGTCAACAAAACTCTCTATCTTATTTTCGTGACTTACTATAATTACTTGTCTCAAATTTAGTTCATCTAAGACATCTCTAACCTTGTCTAACATTTCGTTAGAAAATCCATCCGTAGGTTCATCTAATATGAGTATGTCTGATGTTTTGATATTTGACATTAAATTATTTATGACTTTGTTTAATGCTAATCTGTATGTTAAAGAAATTGCGGTTTTCTCTCCCCCACTCATGTGTTCCAAATCTATTTCGTGTCCATTTTGTAATATAATTGGCGTAAACTCATCATCTAATCTAATAGACAAATTTTCTTCAGGTATTAACATATTAAACCACTCCTTAAATAACGAATTAAATTCACCGTGAACTTGGGATAAAACACCTCTTTCAATTGTAGACATTAGTTTAACAAAAAAGCCGTCAATCCAGTCATATCTTAATCTCAATAACGATATTTTTTCCTTCTTCATTTTTTTTCCATCAATTTCTTTTCCTAATTCAAATAAATCTTTGGTTATTGTTTGTTTTTCGCTTTCAATTGTTGCTTTTTTAATTTCAAAATTTCTCAATTTTATATTTAATTTATCTAAAATATGCTTTGCATTCATTATCTTTTCATCATCAATAGATGGAAGTTGTTTGATTTTTTCATTCAGACTTATGACAGTTTCATTAATCGTCTGAATATTCGCATTAGTCTCAACAAACTGAATTTGTAATTTATTGAGACTTTTGTTTTTGTCTTCCAAAGATGCCATTAAATTCTGAACTTGAGTATCTCTCAATTTAATGTCTTGCAATAATTTGTTGTTTTTAATTTCATCAGTTAATAATTTGTCAAACTCTGTTTTATTATTTTTATTTTTTTCTTCAATAATTTTTTTGTTTTTTTTATTTTCATCTAAACTTTTTCCAAACTCGTTAATTTTAGAATTGGTTTTTTCAGATAGGCTATGTTTGTGATTTTCAGTCACAATCTGTTCGCATGTTGGACATTGAGAAAGCTTTAACACATTATTTTTAGTTTTATTTAATATATCTATTTTGACTTCAAATTCTTTTATTTGATTGTTTGTTTCATATAAATCATTTTCTAATCCTGAAATTAATTGTTTTATTTTTGCTTTTTCGTGTTCGAAGTTTGTATGTGAAGGAGTTTCAAATTTTTTGTTTTTAAACATATCTATTTGTTCATTTAATTTTATTGTTTGTAGTTTTATATCTTTTGTTTCGTCATCAATTAGTTTTATTTGATTTTTTTTCTCGTTGAGAGAATTAGAAAGTAAATTTATTCTTTGTCTTTCTTCATTAATTAATTTTTGGTGATTTTCTAATTCAATTATTATTTGTTTGTGATTTTCTAAATCGAATTTTGCTTCGTTTATTTTTGGTAATATTTGTTTTACTTCATTTTCTAAAACAATTATTTTTTCATTCTTTATATGATATATCTCAATCTTATCATCGAGGTCAAGAATTTGCGCTTTCAAAAAATTAATTTCGTCTTTTAAATATTTGG
>CAYJUR010000019.1:0-10643 GCA_964373405.1 uncultured Methanosarcinales archaeon
TTTAGATTCATCAATTACAAATTTTTTATCATTGTTTTCTTCAACTTCCTCTTTAATCTCTTCATCAACAATATATTCTTCATGTTCTTCAATTTCGTCTTTAATATCAAGTTCATCATCACTCTTTACAAATTTGTCTTTCAGCCGTCCAAAAAACCCTTTCTTTTTTCCATAAATTTTTTCTTTGATATCTTCAACAACTTTCTCTTCATCAACCTTAACATTTTTATCAATATCATCTAATATTTTATTATCAGAAAAAAAAAATTCGTCACTTTTTGCAACATTTTTCTTTATATTACTTTTAATATCTTCTAGTATTTCATCTTTATCTTGAACAAAATCAGAATCTGTTTTTTCAAAATCGCTATCAATATTTTCTTTAATATTCGCATCAATAACATTCTCAACATCTTCATCACTCATTTCAATATCATTTATTAACTTTGTTGTTTTTTTTTGCTGTTTTTTAGTTTCACTAATGTCTTCTTTAATTTCTTTTATATCTTCAATGTCTTCAATAGGTTTCTCAATAATTTCTTCTTCAACATCTTTAGAAACCTCTTTAGTAAACTTGCTTACAGCACTTTTCAGTTTATCTTTTAAGAACTTAAACATTTTTTCACCTATTTATCTGTCAAAAGCAATCTTATCTGCTCAATTCGCGCAATTACTAATTGACGATTTTGCATCATTTGATTTCTCAAATTTTCGATTTCTACGAGTTGACTTTCAATTAATTTCTTTGTATCTTCAACACTTTTTTCAGTAACAACTGAACTTCCAACATTTACTAATAATTTATTTTTTTCTTGTAATTTAGCTTTAACAAAAATCCCTGAACTAATCGGAACTAATATTTCATTATTATTTTGAGCATTTGGCAATTCTGATAATGTTTCTAATACGGAAGCAAACTCAGAACCTTGATTATCCAATTGTTGGAATTGTTGGTCGAACAATTGTATTTGTTGCATTAATTGTTGATATTCCATATATATTTGTTGGACATTAACTTCGCTTATTTGCTCTTTTGTCATTTTCTTTATTTCTCCCAATCAATATAGTATTATTCTCTTCCACCTAAAGCATCCTCAATAATTAATATTTCATCGCTTCTCACATCTTCACCAATTACAAATCCGTATGAATTCGCTACGATCGAA
The DNA here is from genome assembly GCA_964373405.1 of uncultured Methanosarcinales archaeon. Classification (GTDB taxonomy): domain Archaea; phylum Nanobdellota; class Nanobdellia; order Woesearchaeales; family WJKV01; genus CAYJUR01. The sequence continues at coordinate 1,167 of CAYJUR010000019.1, forward strand.
CTTCCAATTTGATTATGTGTTCCTATAGTTGTCAAAAACACTTTTTGGTTTAATAAAGTTTCTACTTTTTCAAGTTCATCTTTATCTGCGTTTTCAGTAATAATAGCACATTCATTTTTTAATATACCCATAGAACCAACAACATCTGTTTGCATTAATGTCCCAGGAACGACTTTAACACCCAATGCTTGCCTTATCTGCTTTTTAACAACCGCGCTAAATTCAGGGTTCACAATCGCAAATGTATCGTTTGTTAATACATTATTTCCTAATGCTGTCAAGTCTGTTTTAATTACAGTATAACTTACTCCCAAACTATCAAGATGTCTAAGTTCATGTTCATAAGCTAGTTCTGGAACTATGATTTTGTTATTATTCCCTGCAATAAAAGCGCCTATCAAATCGGTACCAGCCATAGTTATTTTATGTACAGGAACCTTCATAACTCTTTCTATTTCTGCTACTTTAAAGTCTTCTACACTCTTTCCAACAAGACAGAATTTGTCGTTGCAGAACAAATAGAGACCTACATTTGAATTTCCGTGTATGTTTGTTTTGAATACTCCCATAGTGTGTAATAAGCCACCATTAAGTGAAGTGTATTATTTTTATTGATTTTTTTATGTTACTCGTTTTTAATGCCAAGTTTATTGAATACATAGCATGGTGACTTATTATTACCTCTCATAAACCTAAATTTAGAAGATTGATTTATAAAGGTTGTGTGAGATTTGACTATCCTGTGCGTAAAAAATTAGATTTCATTTCTAACTTACCATTTTGACGCAAATCTTACTTATATTCAAGATTATAATCTAAAAATTCATCTTAGCGTAGCCATTTTAGAATGGGATTAAGTAAGAAAACATATTTTTTAGTTATCAAATCCTAATAAGAAAGAAAAAACAAACAATTCTAATATATATATTGATGAATCATTTCGTCCTCACCAAATCCTTTCCCTGTAAATTCAAAATCAATAATTTCTACTTTTGGTCCATAATTAATATAAACTTTACTTGCTCCATATCTGTCCGTCAAAGATTGCCTATACAAAACTCCGTATAGTTCGTATTCAACAACGAGCAAACTTCTGTCGTGGTTAAATTCGTTGCCTATAACTTTAAGATCATCAGCTTCTAATAATTCCAATGCCCAGTCAACAGGAGTCTTTGGTAAATGTTTGTCATAATCCACTTCAAATCCACTATTTGGATTGCTACATCTTATTTTGTCTTCACAATAAGCAACAACTTCCTTTGTTTCTGTATCTAAATAAATATTATCATATGAATCCCTCATAACAATATATTCTTGTTGAGGATACGTTATTTTGATTTTGTTGTCAGAAATCTTTACCTCAATATGCCTTCTTCCATAACTTTTGGGATATCTTGCTTTGTAACTATATTTTGTAACTTGTCTTGCAGCATCAACTAATTTTTGTACTTTAGGATCTAAAATTGGTTTACTGTCAATAATATTTATCCCATCATCTAAATACGATTCTTCATTAGACTCAACAGAATCAATTACTGCATTTCCTGTCAAATCTCCCAAACCATCATCAATTTGCGTATTTGTCTCTTCAACAATTACTTCATAATCTGGTTGATTATTAGCATCAACATCTGCATTATTTTGTTCATCAACATTTGGAGTTTTCGAACTACATCCAACAATCAATATAGATAAACTTAAAATAAATAAAATAAAATAAATAATTTTTTTCATATTGACACCACCTTATGTGCCACATCTGCAGACTTCAATTTTCCTACAGATATAATTCTATATGTATACTCTTCAGCAGGTCTGCTTCCGTCAACATCTGAATCAGGGTATTTTTCAATCTTCATAGGAACACCATAAAATTGGTCAACAGAAATTCTGTGAGGTATTCCACTAATGTCAACATCAAACACGTCAACTTTCCTGTCGAACAATGTTTCTTGATCCCTCTTAATATAACCTGTTCCAGAAAGTATTTTATTTATCCAATCATCATATACAATCATTTCAATATAATCACTAAATTCGACATCAAATCCTTTATTTGGATTAGGACATTTTTGATCTCCTTTATGCTCACAATAAGCAACAGCACTTCTTTCTGAAATGTCCATATAAACAGTGTCAAAATATTCATCTTTGAAAAATGCTTGCGACTCAGGAAGAACATATACTATTTTATCGCCCAAAATGCTAATATCATGAAGTTCTTGGTTATCTGGAAACCTTCTATGTTCATAATTAATATTTTTTAGTTTTTCCTGACCTTTCTTTAACAAAGTCACAACATTTGAAGGAAGTCCGCTTTGCACATCACCAATAATAGATTCGTCATCACTTTCATCGTTCTCATCCATATTTGGATTATCGTTCTCAGAATCACTATTATCACTCGCATCACTATTTTTATCAACATTCCCCCCAGAACTACAACCAGAAACTGCTAAAATTAATATAAACAACACAAAAAACAAGTATTTATTCGACTTTTTCATCTTCCCACCCCTAATTTCAATCTAATATAAAAATTTATCTACTCAATCCCTTGAAGCAAGTTTAACATCTGAGGCCTGTACAGTCTTTCTTCCTGAATGTTTGCTCAATTTAACTGCTTGTTCAGATATTTCTAAACCAATTTCTTCTAAAGCTTCAGCAAACTCTTCTGCCGCTTTATCACTAACTCTATCACCATTTGCCTCATGTAATATTTTTGCTGCAGACGCTTTAGGAATAACTCTATGTCTTTTTGTCATCAAAACCCTCAAACCTTTTGAGAACGTATTATTATATAAATCTTACTAAGAAAAAGAAAAAAAATTAGAACATTAAAAATTAGCCTCTCTTCAACTGTCTTAGCCACAATAATCCTATTCTAATCATATATTTGTTGAATTTGTCGGACACAATATAATGTTTTTTATACAAATCAAAATCAATCATACCCATAGATTTCATAGGAGTCAAAATTCTATCATAAAATTGTCTTTTATTGTACGATAATTGATTAAATTCTTTTCTTATTGGACCTAATTCAGGTCTGTCATCAACAAGTTGTCCGTCATGTAACTTTTGTGCAAACATAGACATCTCTGTCTTTCCAATTATTCCACCTTGCTCCTGCATTCTTTTGATTAGAAGTTTTGCTACAACTTGTTGCCTCTCAGTAGGAAACACTATCTCAAAGACATCTTCCGGCAGATTAAATCTGTCGAACAAAATAACCATATTTTCGCCCATAACACAAAAGTATCTATAATCATCTAAACAAAAGAGGACTTTGAATGAACTCAAGATTCACACTTTATTCAAAGTACTCTTCAGAGGGTTTTGACAAATAACATAGATATTCAAAACCCTCATAAATACTATAAATACATCCCCCGAATATAGACAATGTAGTATTCTATATAAACATTGCTGTTTTTGTAGAGTGGTATAGGAAAAAGTGGTTTTATTAAATCACCATCTTCATCCAGCCATACGAAATATAGACTTCAATTAATGCAGCAATTAAAATAAGAAATATACCTAAACAAAGTTTGACAAAAATATTTTGCAGAACTTTGCCGGCATCTTCTTTCTTATAATCTTTTGTTATAATCAATCTACTCAAAACTCCACCTGCAACCGCAGCTAACAAAAAACCAGCAATTTCTGGAATAAAATATATTAATGTCACACCTAAAATTGAAAATCCATGAGCAATTGATTTTGATGCATAATTAATAACGTATGAAATAAACACAGCAAATACTGACGCATTTAAAGTCACCAAAAATATGGCACCAGCACCAAAATAAAGAGAAAGTACAAAACAAATTAACATCACATATAAATTTGTAGAAAATACTCCCATAAAATTATCAAATCCAGGCTCCACATCTAAATTTCTAAAATCATCTATTAATTTATAAGAAAGACCTCTTTGCTCTTTTAACAAATTTAATTGATAATCAAAAGCATCATCATAACCAAACATAGAACCAAGCAAAATAAAGCCAAAAAAAAATCCAATAAATGAAAAAAAATAAACCCTGAAAACTACCTTGTGGTTTTTTATAAAAAATTTTATGCCACTCTTCATATCTGTTTTTTCATCCAACATTAAAATAGTACTCATTGATGGAACAACCATTAATGTTAATGTAAATAATATTGAAAGACTCAAAAAATCAGAAAAGAAAAATAATGATACAATATACGCAAGAAAAACATATATAAAACATAGAAAACAAATAAGAAGAGAATGTGTCTTAATATTTTTCGATTTCAAAAAATTTTCTAAGACCATTTGTCTTACCTAAAAATATTATTTTTATTATTCCTGCTATTTGAATTAATTGATTTTTTACTTGTTTTTCTTTTAGCATAATAACCAAGAGCAACAACTACTCCTCCCAATAATAATAAAACCCACAAATTGGATAATATGTTAGTTGAACCAAACAATCCTGTAGCTTGTCCTACCGGCAGAGGTGTTCTTGATTGTGGTGATTGTGGAACTGTAATTAATCCAGATTGTCCACTACTTCCAGATTGCTGTGATGAAGATGGTTGTCCACTACTTGAAGCGCCACCCTTGGTAACCGAACTTAAATCTCCTCCATAAAATCCGCCAGTTCCCTGTGATTGACCCGATCTAGGACCTCCACTTGATGAAGGAGTGCCTTCTCTACCAGAACTACCAGAACCTCCAATACTTATGCTCTCAATTTTTCTATAAGTATAACCATTATCAGCTTCAAACACTATCTCAAAATCATAATCTCCTCTGCCCAAATCGCTTACTTCATATGTTGAAAAACCACTTACCAAAGAAAGTGTTTCACTTCCTCCAGGATAATTTAATATGGCTTCGTCTTCACTGATAGCAGTTCCATCATCATGTTCTATATGTACATCTGCAATAACATCCCTTCCACGCCTGCTTAAGTCAAGCTCAAGTATATAACCTACAATTAAATCGAACCCATCTAAAAGTTCGCTTGAATAACCATTAACATCTGTTGCAACATATCTAATACCATAAACTCCAAGAGGATTTGATACATCTGGAATATATGTAAATACATAATCATTGCCTGAGTCTAAACTTAAGGCTATAGGTCCATCTCCAAATAAATAAGCAACAACATTTTCAATTTCGCTCAAATCAGTAACAGTAACCCTAAACTCATTCTCTATTCCTCTTACAGCAAATTCCTTGTCACCATATACATCGGGACCTGTTAAGTCTCTTGAAAACAAAGATCTTACTGCACTACTTCCTAAATTACCAACATCATCCAAACATTCAACATGCCAATCATATTCACCCAATCCCAAAATCATAGAGACTATTGCTGGAGAACCAGAAGCATATTCAGATATTACACTATCTCCAAATCCTTCAACTTTTAACTGACAATCTAATAAATTATCAAACGAATCTGAAGGAGTGAAGCTAAAATCTAAATGATAGTCAACATCCGTTAAATCAGCAGGACTATTTAACACAATGCTTGGTGCTGTTCTGTCCAAAGTAAATATGAATTCTTCTTCAGCAATATTTCCTGCTAAGTCTGTTGCAGACACAATTAGTGTGTTAACGCCTTCGCTCCATGTTGATGCGTCTAAAGGAATTGAATAATCTATTGTGTCAATTCCATTATTATCTGTAACTTCTATGTCTATTGTAGTATCTGAGATTAATCCTTCATCTGGACTCACTAAAGTAATAACAGGAGGAATATTGTCTAAAATAAAATCGCCCTGCACAATTTCAGTTAAACCTACGTCATCTGTGCAACCAACATGCCACTCGTGAGTACCATCAGTAAATGAAGATAAATCAACATCAACATCATTATTTCCTTCATCAAAAGTTCCGTCTTCTATAGAAACACCATCAACAAAAATTTCACAGTCTAATTCATCGTCATAATTATCTTCCACACTAAATGTAAATGTGCTTATTGACTTAATTACATCATCCTGCGGAGGAAGTATTAATTCTACATCGGGTGCAGTTTCATCTATTTCTGAAGTGCCTAGATAAACTGTAGAGTCTCCCGCATTGTTCAAAGCTTCAAAGCCAAATTCTAAAGTATCTCCTTCATGGCAGTTTGATATGTCAGCAATTCCTGAAAATCTATCTGTGTCACCAACTCTTGAAAGAGTTATTGTGTTTGTAGATGAATCACAATTATCGTGCATAAAAATGACATCATCAATTCCAGATTCTATGTCTATTGCATCTATACTTACTTCTAATTCATCATTACCACCTAGTAAAATATCTCCATCTGAAGGATTTTCGTTCGATATTTCCGGAGCAGTTACATCATTTAATATTGTAAAAATAAGTTCTTGTTGTGTTTCAGTTCCATACATATCTGTTAGCTCAGTTTCCCACACGAATTCTTCATCTTCATCAACTTTTGAAAGCCTTACATCAAACCTGAAAATGCCTACTGAATTATCAGTTAAAGGACCACCTGTCCAGTCAGCATAATTTGTATCATAAGTTTCTGTCCACGACTCAAAATCATACATGCCTACAACTTCTGCATAATCTGGATCTATTCTAACATGATTAAGGGGCGGTTCAAGGAAATTGTTTACGGATAAATCCACGGTGATTGTTTGTCCTTCATAAGCTTCTATAGAATCTAAACCTGCTGTAGGAACTGCATAAACAACTATTGATAAAAATAATGTCAATAGTAACGTAGTAGAACTCAAAACCACACACTTATATCTATTCACCATCCATCTACCTCAGCTTATAGAATGATTATACACTAAAGTTTATAAATTTATCTGAGGAAAATTTAGCATTTTTTTTAGCAAAACTTTATAAATAACCCTCTTTGGAAGATAGGAATGACTACTGAAACAGCAGAGGGAAAATTATTAGCATTGGTTGAAGTAAATGGAGATAAATCTGCATTGCACAAACTTGGCACAAAACTTAAAGGCAGATATGGTCAATATTTTGATGTTAAAGTAAATAATAAAGATTTTACAGTTAAAATATTTTCTAGTCAACGAACTGGAGATAAAGAATTTAATAAGAGAACCTTCGAAAATTTTGTTAGGGATATTTATGAAGTAAGAACCGATATAAAGTTTCCTGAAGAGCAATTAGAAAAATTAAGGGAAATTAGAAGAACTCTTGATAATCAAGTAGCGAGTTTAACTGCTAGAAATGCTACTTTAGAAGCAGAAAGAGATAAATGGAAAACAAAATATGATGCCGTTGTTAGAGACGTAGATAAACAATTGAATGAATTAGTCGAACAAGAAAGCCGTTTAGCAAACGGAAATGGAGTGCTGCTTTTAACTATTGCAAAAGACATAAAAAATTTTGCACAAAAAATAGATGACACTTCAATAGGAAACATAAATAAAATTCTTCAAACATTTAAAAAAATTGGGATTCGGACAACACACCAAAATATTGAAGAAGTTATTGAAGGAATTGATGATGCTAAATTAAGAACTTTATTTGAAACTAGAGCTGCTTCGGAGACACAAGAATATAAAAAAGCATCGAGAGAAAAAGAAGAAGCAGAAAATGCTCTCAACATGTTTAAAGACAAAAATAGCGATTTTGCTAAATCAATGATAGTAAAAGCAACAAACACGATAAGAGCTCAACAAAAGGTTATTGACGAATATGAGAAAAAACTCAAAGAATATTTAGCTTCTTCAAGAAAAACATTATCCGAAACAGAATTTAAAAAAGGAATTGCTGTTGATGGAGAATATCCATTTCTGCTTTATACAAACAAGGATGAACTTAGATTATATCTGCCTGTGAGTGAAACAAACGGAAATAAATTAGCAGAACTTATACTAAAAAATATAGGACTAAAATTTGTACAAAGCGAAGGTTTCTGGAAAACAGAAGTTTCAGGAAATATGAGAGCTGTTGTTGACAATGTTGAAAAGAGAATTTTAAGCACTCTAAGAGAATATTGCATAAACGGACATTCAATGAGACACACTAAAGTTTATGCTGATCTTAAAGATGTCGCTGAAGAAGATTTGGATGACAAAATTGATACCGAACCAGTATCAGTATCAGATAGAAATAATCCAACAATAGAGGCTCCAAAATATAGAAGGCATTGGACACAGGAACAATACGAAACTATCAAAAATCTACTCTTATCAACCAATAAAGCATATACTAGAAGAGAAATAACAGATATGATTTTCACAGAACCTCAACCTCAGTATGATTTTTCAGTAAAAGATGCAACTCTCTCAATTCTTCTAACATTAAGACGACAAAGTTTTATTGAGAAAATAGGAGTACCAAGATCTAACAGAACCATGTACACAAATTTAAAACATTATAATGCTCTTTATGAAGAAAAAGTTAGAGAAATCATATCAAAAGGATTCAATGAAGGCAAATTTAGGCTAAAAAGCATGACTAACACCTTAAAAAATGCAGGATATGAAACACCAAATAAAGAATATTTGAGAGTTGCTTTAAATAAATTGGTAGATGATGGCACACTAATTTTAGAAAAAAGAACATACATAATAAGAAACTATGCGGTCCAAGAAATTTCTAGACAAACTCCAACAGACAAATTAAAAAAACAAATATATGCTGATTTGAGTTCCAAAAATGAAGGACTTTCACTTAACGAAGTTATTGATCGTATTAAAACAAATCATAGCATAGAATCAGGAATAGATATGGTAGATATGGTAGATATGGTCAAAAAAGTCATACTTAATCTTAGAAGAGAAGGAAAAGTCATAACCAATGGCGAATTCGAGACGGATAAATTAAAATATCTTGTACGTAAGTAAGTATGGCAGTATATTCATCACCTAAACACACTCTTTAGTATACTGGGAGTATAAAGAATTACTACTATTTTAAAGTTAACACGAGAACTTATATATCAAAAACACTCAACTTTTTCTAATATTGGGAAAGACAAAATGAGGATGATGGTATGAGAGTTGGAAGTCTGTTTGTATTGGTGCTCATATTATTAGGTTTAGGAATATTTGTAGGCAAATATGTTGAAGGCGAGCATACAAGGTTCACTCTTGATACAGATATAATCGCAACAAACCTTGACTTGCCAAAAAGCAGGATACATGAAATGGATTTTTCTGTTTTTGACAATAAATTGGTCTTAAATTCAAAAAAGAAATTAAAATTTGGAAAAATTGAAGATACGCATTCTATGGAACCAACTTTATGGAAAGGAGTGTATACTATAGAAATAGAGGAAGATAAGGATAAACTGAAAGAAGGGGACATTATTTCATTCAAGAGCACGTCAGGGAGTAATCTCATTCATAGAATAGTTGAAATTGGTGAAGACGAAAAAGGTTGGTTTGCAAGGACAAAGGGAGATAATAATAAAAAAATTGATCCTGAATTTGTCAGAGAAAACCAGCTCATAGGTGTTGTTGTTGGTGTGTTTGAGTGATTTATTTTTTAAACAG
>CAYJUR010000019.1:10653-12190 GCA_964373405.1 uncultured Methanosarcinales archaeon
AATAAAAAATTCTTTAATTTTTTCAATTACAGAATATTCATTTTTTTAATTACAGAATATTCACAATAAAATACTCCCTAACACTCTTCATCCCTTCATCAAAATTCACTTTAGGCTCCCAATCTAACATAGATTTAATTTTAGAAATATTTGCCTGCACGTCCCTCATCTCAACAACAGAAGGTCCATGAATTGGTTCTATATTTTTGTCAGTCAAATAAAGAATTTTTTGTGTGACCTCATTTACAGAAGTATTTATTCCAGAACCAACATTAAAAACCTCTCCAAAACAATCTGGATCTTCTGCTTTCATCGCACAAATATTCGCATCAACAACATCTTCAACAAAAACAAAATCTCGAGTTTGATTTCCGTCCCCATTTATAGTTGGCTTTTCGTTGTTCAAGATTTTAGTAATAAACAAAGGAATTAATGCAGCATATTCCCCTTTAGGATTTTGTCCAGGACCATAAACATTAAAATATCGTAAACAAATAGTTTCCATATTATAAAGTCTGTTAAAAAGTTTGCAATATTTTTCTCCAATTAATTTCTGAACTGCGTAAGGGGAAATAGGATTTGCTTCCAATCCTTCATTAAACAATATTTCTTCTTGATCTCCATATATTGCACAGCTCGATGAAAAAATAAATTTTTTAACTCCATATTTTCTACATGTATTTAACAAATTAAAAGTTCCATTCACATTAACATGATGATTTTCTTCAGGAAATTCAATCGAATGTTGGACTCGTAATAACGCTGCCAAGTGAAAAACTATGTCAAATTTATTTTCTTTGAAAAGAGTGTTTAAATCGTCGCACACACTTTGTTTCACAATTTTAAGATTTTGATTCAAATGGTGACGAATTAAGTTTTTGATGTTTCCATAAGAGAAATTATCCAATATTGTAACATTATGACCTAGCTCTAACAATCTATCTACTAAATGACTTCCTATAAATCCAGCTCCCCCTGTGACTAAGCAATTCATACAAAGCTAAGAAAAAAATGAGTATTTAAATGTAATTAATCAATAATCGCATTAAGAAGTTCTAAAACATAGTATAAATCTCTATCATCTAAAATAAGAACATCAAACAATCTCTTTCCAATGCTTCTCAAAAAGCAATAAGAACGCGGATATTGGAAAAGTTCTTTCATCAAACAAATTTTTCGTTATCATAAAACCATTTTTAAATTCTTCAATTATATTTCCTATGCCTGCTGAAAAAATTAAAAAAGGAACTCTTTTAATTTTGAGCAAAAACATTAAATCATTCAACCCATCTCTTGCATTAACAACATCTTTTGAAATAATATCTTTTATAATATTAAAATTCATACCGCTTTTAATTTGATCTTCCCAATGAAGACGCCACCACTCCTCCATTTTTTCTGATCTAAATTCGATGGACAAACTATCATCTTCTTCAATAGAAATATACTTAGCATATCTTTCGTGAGCTCTTTTAGAATAATCTGGAGGCATATAATTACCTTCACGAATATGCGCATAAGTACTCGGAATTTTCTT
>CAYJUR010000020.1:0-9727 GCA_964373405.1 uncultured Methanosarcinales archaeon
CTACAGCCGTGCATGTCAGGCAGGGGGGACCCCCTGCGTGACATGCTCCCTTCCGTCCCCCCCCCACCCGCAATCAGAAACAAAATCAAATAAAAAATCAGACAACAATATTGAAGGACTATCCATACTTTTATAAAATCCTAACATTTAATCACATTTATGGTCGAAATCGAACTAGACATAAACAAATCTCTAGAGCAGAATGCTGAATTTTATTATAATAGAGCAAAGAAAGCTAAAGCTAAAATTCAAGGTATTCAGAAAATTCTTCAAGAACAAAAGATTGCTTTAGACAGATTAGAAAAAGATAAAGATAAAATTCTGAAACAAATTGAAGTAGAAGAAATAAGAGATTCTGAAAAGCAGAAATTAAAGGAGAGAAAAAAAGAATGGTATGAAAAGTTTAGATGGTTTTTTACGTCTGACAAACATTTGGTTGTTGGCGGTAGAGATGCAACATCAAATGATATTATAGTAAAAAAACATATGGATAAAAATGATTTAGTATTCCACACAGAATCTCCCGGCTCTCCTTTTTTTGTTGTAAAAGATGGTAAAAGCATATCACAGGAAATGAAAGAAGAAGTTGCTATTGCAACAGCATGTTATTCAAAGGCATGGAAATTAAGTATTGCCGCAACAGAAGTATTTTGTGTTTTTCCTGAACAAGTTTCTCAAACGCCTATGTCTGGAGAATATTTAGGAAAAGGTGCATTTATGATTTACGGAAAAAAAGAATTCTTTCATCCCGAACTTAAATTGGCGGTTGGAATTACTAAAGAAGGTGCAATTATGGGTGGTTCAGAAACTTCGATTAAAACAAATTGTGAGAAATATGTCAATATTGTAATCGGAAATGAAAAGCCTTCAGATATTGCAAAAAAGGTTCAATTCAAATTAGGCGGAGATTTGGACGAGATACTTAGAACATTACCTTCTGGTGGATGTAATCTGAAAAAAGAGTTTGTTCTGAAAACTAAAAACTAGATTTCATTTTAAATGCATTCTCAGAGGGCTACACCAAGATGCATTTCCAAATATTTAAAACTGCTTTTGATATTGTATCGGAGAATGCATATAGATAGGAAGCTGATTTTGAAAATTCTTACCCATACTTAATTTTATGGTTAACCTTATAAATTCCATTTAATATTAACAAAATAGGTGGTAATTTGTCAATAAGAGAGAAGCTTGAAGAAATAGATAACAATCCTAAAATCAAGGATAAAGAGCAGTTTAAGCTAGCAATTATTGATTCTGAAGCAAAAAAAGAAAAAAATAAGGAAGCTTTTTTCAGACAAATTGATAATAAGTTATTAGAACAATTTATTGGACCTCCAGGAAGAGTAATGTTTGTTGGACGTGAACATAACGGAGAACAAGTTGAACCTCCATATTTTTGGATTCTTTCTTGGCTGAGGGACGATCTTAAAGTAAAGAAAGAAGATATAATAAAAATTACAGATACATATTCTGCTTCTGATACTTCAGCATTTATGATAAAAGCTGGACAAAGTTTGGCTGGCGTTCAGTCAAGAATTACAGAAACATTGAGAATGATTGGAATCTTATCTAAAGAATTATTTAAGTTTGCATACGAGATGAAAATATTAGAAGAACGATTAAGTCTAATATATGATGCAGAAAAGTTTGCAAAAGATAATCCTTTTACAGGAAACGTAAATTCGCCACCCTTAAATTATTCAGAAATGACTTTGAAAGACAGATACATTAATCTTGTTGAAGGTGGAGCAAAAAATCCTGGATCTATTTATGGTTTAGGTTCTCAAGTCGGTTTTATTTTAGTACCAGATTTATTTTTCAGAATGGATGCGTTTGATGAAGACGATGTAACAAGAGTTATGAAACAATTACAAGTTGCACAGTTGCCAACAAAAGTTGTTGAAGTTGTTGGCAGAAAATTGAAGGCATATCAAGCTTGGAGAACTGCAACAAAAAGACAGCTTGAACATAGAGCTGCATTTTTGTTGACGTATCTAAAACAACATTATAATGCAATCAAATTGCAAACACAGTGGTTGAGACCATATCTACAGTCAGCAAAACGATTGCAGTGGAGTATGAATCTCAAAGACAGACCTGAACTAATTGCGGCAATGGAGCAAGCAATGATTGAGGTCGAATTCGTTGCAAAACTTAAAGATCCTATAGGAGAGCATTACCCTGTCTTTAATTTGTATATGACATTTCAAACTTTTCCGGAAACGCAATATGTTCCTCAGGCAAGAGGAGAAGTTACAAGACACACAGGAAGATTTGAGATTACTATGAGAGGTCGTTCTATGACAGAAGATCAAATTATGGCATACAAAGTTTTGAAGGACAAGGAAGAATTTGAAATGTTAAAAGATATTGACATAAATTTGCAGCACGCAGTTTCAGATTTCTCAGACTCAGTTCAAAGATACATACAAATGGATGACATAAAAAGTAAAAGTTATTCTGACTTTGTAAAGATGATTTTAGAGGGCAAGAAAACAAAAAAAGAAGAAATTAAAGTTAAAGAAAAAAGATCTTTTTCAGTTCCTGGTGCAGATCCATTTGTTTCTTTATTTGGCGGATTTAAGGAAATATTTGGTTCAATGGTAACATTGCCAAGTTTTGATTTTAAGAAAAGAGTTGAATCGAAAAAAAAAGAAGCGATGGACTATGCAAATCAAAGAGTTTGGTTGACATATTATATATTTCAGAAAGCTCATAAAATGATAACTTGGTAAAAGCAATCAAGAACATTTTGAGTTTCAAAATTAGATTTCATTTTTAACTTGTTTTCTTAATTAATAATTAACAGTATTTTCCAACTTTCTGAAAGTTGTGAATTCATTTTGGTGTTAGCCTTCGAAGAGTACATTTAAGAAATAATCTGATTTTGATTTTGCAATAGTTTTATAAATATGAAGCTATCTATTTTTTATATGAAAACAGCTTACATCGTTCATTGTTGGGGAGTTCTCCAAATCAGTTTTAGTATTCTTGGTTGAAGAAAAAATTAGAGAAAGAAGGTTTCAAAGTCGAAGTTCCAAAAATGCCTAACACAGATGAACCTAAAATAGAAGAATGGGTTCCTTTTCTAAAGAAGCTAATCACAAATCCAACAAAAGATACTTATTTAATTGGACATTCTGTTGGATGTCAAACAATTATGAGATATTTAGAAACATTAAAAGAGAATAAAAAAGTTAGTGGAGTTTTGTTCGTTGCCGGATGGTTTACATTGAAAGGTTTGGAAAGCAAAGAATCAGAAGAAATTGCAAGGCCTTGGGTTGAAACGAAAATTGTTTTTAAAAAAGTGAAATCCAAATGCAACAAATTTGTGGCCATTTTCTCAGACGATGATCCTTTTGTTCCAATTGAAAATGAGAAAATGTTTAAAACAAAAATCAGTGCTAAAACAATTATGCTAAAGAAACAAAATCATTTTGTTGGAAAAGAATTAGATGTGGCTTTTGATGAGATTATGAAAATGTAATTTTTTTCAGTTAGATTTATAAATTCCCTTAACATATATGTTATTATGGAAAGAATTGTAAGTGACCCCAAAATATGTGATGGTAAACCTACTATAAAAGGAACAAGAATTATGGTGGAGAATATTCTAAGTTTGGTAGCAGGAGGGTATGATATAAAGATGATTTTAAAGTATTATCCAAAATTGTCTAAAGAAGATGTTAAAGCTGCTATTGAATATGCCATTGAATCTGTTCAAGAAGAAGTTCCTTTACTATGAAACTTAAATTTCTCTTAGACGAAAATTTATCTCCTTTAACGGTTGAATTTCTAAAAAGTTTAGGACTCGATGCGATACATATTTATGATGTTGGTTTGATTGGTAAATCTGATGAAGAAATCTATGAATTTGCAAAAAAGAAAAAATATGTTATAATAACGTTTGATAAAGTTTTTGCGTACTATTTTTTCAAAAGAAAAGACATTGATGCATTTATTCTCTTAAGAATTTTCCCGCAAACATTTGAAATTTTAAATGAGTCTTTAAAGAACTTTTTCAATAAAGTTAAAGAAGAGGAAATTGTTGGTAATATGATTGTAATTCAAGCAAATAAATATAGAATTAAGAAGGTTAAATAAAAATCTACTCTTCCTTTTTAGAAACTTTCTTCACATCTTTCGGTTTTTCAGAATCGGTTTTTTTCTCAGCTTTCTCTTCCTTTACAGACTCCTCTAAACTCTCTCCAGAAGCCTTACCTCTCAACTCATCTAATTTCCCTTTTAATCCAGTACCTTTCTCTTTTTTCTCAGAAACTTTTAAGCCTTTATACTCGGTTCCGACTAATTCAACTGTTGCAGAATCTTTTTCTTTTTTAATTGTAACATTAACGTGATGTGGAGGATTTCTAATTCCGTGTAACCATAATTTTTCATTCAATTTTTTTCCTATTTTAACTTCATTCACTTTCATATGCTTCATAACAAATGTTCTAAGGACTTTAACAGATTTTGCAGCTCTTTTATATGCTGGAGCCTTATGAGTACCTTTTCTAAGAGGAACATTATATGTTCTTTCAATATTTTCTTTAATTTTAGATGCCATTTTATGTACCTCTAATATTTTATCTTACTAATTAAGCTTTAGTTCTTTGCCTTCTCCAACTTCTCTTAACTTCTGTAATTCTTGAAGGATGTATTCTTCTTGTTTTTCCGAACACTTTAACAACAGTCCAAAAAGGAGCCCATTTTGTTTGCCTTCCTTTTTTTGCTAACCTTTTTTTTCTACTAGGATGTTTGTGCTTTGCCATTTTATAGTTCCTTTGCAATAGAATCTAATAATTTTTTTCCTTTACCCGAAATTTTTCTTCCTTTATTTAATGATTTAACTTCTAATTCAATATAATTATTAGTCTGTAGTTGTTGTAATACTTTTCTTATAACTGATCCTGACCCTTTTTTGAAATGGCTAGGCTTAACTCCTCTTCTTTTTTTCCCGCCGAATTTACCTCTTAATTTCGAAACGCCAATTGGTCTTTTAGAAATATAAACTGATCTTAGTACTGCTGCTGTTCTTGTGTACCACCAATCGTTGCTTACAGGAGGTCTTTTTTTATGAGTTCCTGTCTTAACAAAAGGCGCCCATTCTGGAGCTTTTATTTTGCCTTCTTTCTTTAGAGCTTCAGCTGTCTTTTCTATAAGTTTGTTAGGATCAACATCAAATACTGTTTTCATTTTATTTTAAAGTTAAGTGGGTGTTTATAAAGGTTATGATAACCTTTAGGTTATCAGAACTCCTAAAAGCTCTGCTTTTATGAGTTACGACAACGAAGTTGTCGGTTACAAAAAACAGGGTTTTTTGGAACTCCTGAAAATTTCATTTTTGTGAGTTTCGGGACTTATTTTGTAAACTTTAAACGTTATCACTTAGAAAAACAGAATATCTTTAAATATTACTTCAATATTATAGTTCTGTATGAAACTCGCAGAATTGTTGCCTAATATTCAACTTGGTGATGTTGAGATATTCAAGAATTTGGCGCTAGTTAGAGTTTTTGGAGACGATGTTTTTAGAGAACCTGTAATAACAGTTGATGAAGCTTTAAAATCTCAACAACTTTTGATTTCAGAACTTCCTTCTGGAATGAGAGTTAACGAGCTACATGCTAAGAGTGATTTAGAACAATTAGTTTTTATACCAACAGGAACGATTCTTGAAGGAGCTACCCAAAACAGAATGGTCAAGCACCCTACTATTTTAGTTCCAAGTAAAGTGTCAACATTGCAAGTTAATTGCACGCAACAAGGTCAGCCAACAAGAAGTGGTGCAAGATTTACATCAAGCTCAACAATTGTTGGCGCCACATCAAGAACAGGAAATGTTGAACAACATAGAACTTGGGATACAATCTATGAGACTTCAACATCGTTACGTTCAATTAGCAGGACTAGTGATTATGTAGAATCTATAAGAGGTGCTCGGGCAAGTTTAAATGAATATATAGGCGCAATTAGTAGTCCAAGAGAAAATCAAATTGGTTACATTGCAGCAGTTCAAAATGGTTCAGTTTTGTTTTACTCTGATTTGTTTGGAAATAAGAATTTATTCAACAGATTAAATGGAATGCTTTCTGAAAGTGTTTCTGCAACAGCAGCGAGTCAATTTAGAAATCCAATAAAAATAAAAAAAGATTCTTTTGACGAGTTCTTAAATGCTGCGAAGGATTCAGATGTTGTTGAAGAAATACTATTAGGCGTTGGCGGTCAAACTTTTGTAATGGACGAGCCCATTGCAGCGAGCGCTTTATTGTATTGTGGCAATCTTGTACAACTTTCTTTGAGGAAGGATGTTTATGGTACTAGTGATAGATCTAGTTCTCATTCTGTGCCACTTACTCAAGTTCCAGATTCAGAGCTAAATTTGACTAGGGTACTTAGAGTAGAAGATTTTAGAAAAAGGGAGTAATTCTTGATTTCTTATTAAACAAACATATATTTATATATAAAAATGTAATTTCTATCTATGGACGATTCATAATAATATTTTAATAACGGAGGAAATGAAAATGGTAAATGCAATTGCAACAATGAAAGGAAGAGTCGCTGGTGATAGGGATAATAGATTGGTAATAATAGGAAGTGATGGAAAAGAATATTTGTCTAAGATTAGACTTGCAACTACATCAATAGAACTTTACAAAACAGCAGGAATGGCAAGTTTTGTTGTTGACAAAAATGGTTTTGCAGACAAACTTAACAAGGAAACAACTCCGGAAATCAAGTCGGATTTAATCAGGAAAAGATAATTTATTAACATTATTCTTATTTTTAATTTATCCTTCAACTCCTTTCCTTCTCCAACCTAATAAATCTATTAATATCCGTCTCAAAAATGGTTTTATTATATTTGCTACAATCCAATCAAAGTATGCAACAAATGCAACTAATAGTGCAATTAAAACTAATATTAACCATAACCACCAATTAGTCCAAGGTCTTATTTCTTCGCCAGGCAATAATTGTATTGAACCAGAAGGTCCACTTCTTGGATTTAATCCACTCGGAGGAATTTCATTTATTCTTCCATTTGAAATTGGGATTCCCCTAGCTCTCAACGATTCGAGTAATGCCAAATCCTCTGCGCTTAATGGGCCTCCGCCTCTTGTAAATACTATGCGCGCTCTTCTGTTTGCAGATTGTAAAATGTTTATTCCTAAATCGTAATTAGTGTCTTTATTAAATTCGAAGTATCCTGACGTTGTTTTAGCAATGTCTCTTCTTCCAGGGATAGATTCTGTTGCTGTTATAGTTGCTCCTGAAGGAGTTATTTTTGTGAATGTTATTACATGATCAAATCCATCAATTCTGTAAACAAATCTGTCACCTTCAACTACCCATAATCTGATTCCGCCGTTGCTATCTCCGAAGTCTAATGTTCTATCTGTAGGCCTCAAACTGCCACCGCCTCCACTAGATCCTCCACCACCGCCTCCTCCTCCGGAGCTGCCAGAACCACCACTACCTCCTGAACCACCAGAGCCTCCTGATGAGGTAATAACAACTTGTTGTGACATTGAATCTGATTTTCCATATTTGTCTGTGATAGTTAAAGTTACTGTATATGTTCCTGCACTATATGTATGTGAAGGATTAATTGCTGTAGATGTTGTGCTGTCTCCGAAATTCCATAAATATGTTAATGAATCATTTAATGCGTGACCTATGTTAACATCAGTACTTGTTGATGTAAATTGTGTTGGTAATCCTGAAACAGTTCCAACAAATATGAATCCTGCAATTGGTTTGTAATTAATGATGTCAGTCAAATTCATGCAATACGATAATGTGTGAGTATAACTTGCAATTCCTGATTGATTAATGGTTCCTGCACAAATTTGTCCATTAGTGATATTTCCGTCTGTTATGTTTACTGCCGGTAAATCTGTATTTATTATTGAAGTATTTGTAGTATTTGTGCCATTCAATGTTGAATTTATCACAATTCCTCCTATAATTATTCCATTTATTATTGTACAATCAGTATATATTACTCCAACAAAATTACTTATTAAAATAGTACACCTTATTATGGTTGAGTTGTCAATATCTGAATCAGTAATTATTGAATCATTAATAACTGAATGAGTTATATTAGATCTTAATATAGTTGTACTTGACACATTTGATTCAATAAACTCACTCAAACCTGAAGGAGGATCAACAATAGAATTATTAATTGTACAATCAACTGCAAAATAATTTTTAACTAATGAATTTTCAACAACACAATTTCTTAAAATCGAATTGTTAATTATCGAATTTCTTCTCACGTATGAATTTAATACGTATGATTTGATAACTTGACTGTCAAAGATATTTGAATAGTTTATGCTATAATCATCCGATACTAACGTACTTCTGAAAATTCTTGAAGATAATATATTGTCTGAATCAAACGTATTTACATAACTTGAATAATTGCCGTTGAAATTAGGTCCAGCCAAAGTAAATGCGGTGCTATTTACTAGAGAGTTTACAATTTCTGATCTCGCGGAAACATTTGTTACAAATATTCTTACAATATTTGAAAATGATGGTCCAAAAGAATCTGTAGCTCTAAATACTATTGATATGTTTCCAACAAATCCTGGATTTGGAGTTATGTTAACTAATCCATTTGCACCAACTGAAATAACAAAATTAGGTAATGGATTTGGTGTGAAATTGTAACTTACAAATTCTCCATCAACATCAATAAAGAACTGGGACAAATCCAAGCCAGTATATGTTCCATTAACTAATATGAATATGTCTGAAATAGGTCCTACAAAGTATAAAGAATCATTTCTTGGGAGAACATCTGCTGTAAAGCTCGCTGTATCAATTCCTCCTAATCCGTCTGAAACAGTACAACTAATTTGAGCACTATTTGTGAAATTGTTTAATGAAGTGATGTTTACAAATCCATTTGCTAATACGCTAGCAATAACATCAGTTTCATTACTTGAACAATTGTATGTAAATATTGTACTATCTGGATCATTCACAAATTGTGTTATATTGAATGTCAAATTTGTTGAATCTTCTGCAACTGTTGCATTTGGTAATGGAAGTATAAATGAAGGCGCAGTGTTGAAAGATGTTATCTCGAAATTAATAATTTGATTTGAACAATTATTTGCTGCTCCCGAATTGTCACAAATAGTAAACCTAATTGAATGGTTTCCTATATCTGTTTGAGTTGGTGTGAAATTAATTAATCCTGAATTAATGTTGATTGCAAATATTGACGAATTTTCATAGAAAGATAAAATATCTGTAGTGTCATTGTCAGCACCATCAACATCGTATGTAAACAATATATCTTCTTGTCCTGTTAAATTTATTAAATTAGTAAAGTATGGTCTGTCATTTATAGGGAATACTGTTGCAACAAAGCTGGCCGTGTCTCTTAATCCTAATTGATCTACAACATCGCAAGTTATTCTAACATCTCCAAAGTAATTATTTGTAGCAGTTATGTTCAATATTCCACTAGCCAACACTGTAGCCATAACATTTGAATTATTTGTTGAACAATTGAATGTAAATACTACGCTGTTTGGATCAGTAACAAACAAAGTTAAGTCTATAGTATCATTATATCCATCTTCAGGAACAGTAGGAGACAGATTTGCTAATGCAGGAGTCCACATTGGAGCATCGTTAAAAGATGTTATCTCGAAATTAATAATTTGATTTGAACAATTATTTGCTGCTCCCG
>CAYJUR010000020.1:9827-12019 GCA_964373405.1 uncultured Methanosarcinales archaeon
TATATCCATCTTCAGGAACAGTAGGAGACAGATTTGCTAATGCAGGAGTCCACATAGGTGCGTCATTCAAGCCAATTATTTCAAAATTTATATTAGAAGAATTACATGCATTAGGCGCTCCGGAATCGTCGCACACTATAAACGAAATTGAATGGTTTCCAACGTCAGCTTGTATAGGAGTGAAATTAATTTCTCCTGTTGAACTGTTAATTATGAATAGTGAGGAATTGTCTGTATAACTTAATATATCTGAAACATCATTATCTAAGGCATCCAAATTATAATAGAATAGAACATCTTCTTGCCCTGTTAAATTAATTGCATTAACAAAATAAGGAACGCTGTTGTTTGTCATTACGTTAATTAACATGTGAGCAAATCCGACATCTCCGTCATTATCTACAACAGTGCAACTTGGGGCAAAAGTTCCATAATTAAGATATGTGTGGAAAACTTTAATGAACGTTGAAGGTGTTCCTAAAAATGACGCAGACGTAGTTCCATCTCCGAAATTAATTACTATATTATATCTTGGTTCTCCACCAACAAATGAACAATTAATTGATGCTGTCAAAGGTTGTATGCCTGAAATTGGGAATGCATCAATTGTAACAACTGGTATTGTATCATTTGTTCCAGGCAAAGGAAGATTTAATCCTGTGATGTTGAATGCGATTGAATGTGATGCATTATTTCCGAATGTGTCGTTTGCATAAGCATTAATTGTATTTCTACCTAAATTAAAGTTGAAATTGAATGGTCCATTATATGTAGTCCAAACTCCTCCATTAATTCTGTATAAAACTTTGTCTAAATTAGGATCTATTGCCGAAATATTTACTAACTGATTTGCCACAGTATATCTTGCTTCATCAAGAGGATGAACAATTCTCAAAAATGGAGATGTTGTATCATTGTTAGGAGTTCTATTTTGTGTTCCATAAACTTGAATTTGGATAGAATCAAAACCATTCCATCCAATTGAGTCTGTTGCAGTTAAAGTTATATTGTGGAATCCTATAGACAGTGTTGAGATATTAAGACTATTTCCGTTTCCTAAAAATCCGTCAACATCCGAATTCCAAGATAAAGATGCTCCATTTAAAACGCCATCTTCAAAATCGTTTCCAATGCCCGTGAAATTAATTTGTGCTCCTGAAATAAATCTTGCTCCGTTATTTGGATTTGTAATGTTTGCTATTGGTGCAGTATTGTTAGCAAAAACCTCTATAGAAACTAATGCAACTGATGTGTCTCCGTCAGTATCTGTTATTCTACAAGATGCAGTGAAATTTCCAAAAATTGCGTATGTGTGAGAGAATGGTACGGATGAGCCAGTAATAAAAATGTCAGTTGTTCCATCACCATAATTAATATCATATCTGAAAATTGGATTTCCATATGGCGTGGAACATACAAAATTGACGAACAAAGATTGTAATCCGCTTCTTGGAGTCGCATTTAATTGTGCGCTTGGTGGTGTGTCCGGTTGTGATGGCGGAACTACACTTCTGCCAGAAATAACTTCGAATCTAATCATTTGTGTGACATTATTTCCTGAAGTGTCGTTTGCAAACGCAGTAAGAGTGTGATTTGCTATTGAAAAATTGTTATAGAAAGATGTTGTATAGATTTGGAATGCTGCGCCATCAATACTGTAAAGTACCTTGTCTAAATTTGGATCCGATGCAGAAATGTTTACGAGTAATAATGATCTATTATATCTTCCCGTATCAAAAGGATGTCTTATGAACAGATTTGGAGCATCATTATCGTAACCTGAACAATTATATGTTGTTGGGCAAAAACCTAATGTAGGTCTTATTCCTAAAACGACTTGCTGAATAAACAAAGTATCCAATACCGTTATTCTGTTATCCCTGTTTGCGTCCATTCGACAGAATTCGTCAGTCATATTTGATGGCGCTGGAACTAAGCCCACAGCGATCAAAGTTGTTAAATTTGCATCAATTGATTCTATAATTCCGTTTCCATTAGAATCTCCTCTTATAATAGGGCAAGTTTGTGCAGAAACAAGATTAGTATATAGAACTATTAGTAATAAACTGAATGCAAAAATAACTAAACTTTTTCCCCTCATTTCCCCAACTACCTCTAACTACTCTCACATCCATTGTAATTCGAAGAAACTTTTTCGAATCCCAAACCCCTTTAATGCTTAGTTGTAGAAC